>NZ_JBIAVO010000002.1:0-126475 GCF_042894345.1 Kitasatospora sp. NPDC001540 | reverse complement strand
CCGGCGCCCCGGGGGGGGGCGGGGGGGGGGGGGGCGCCGCCGCGCCGCCCCCCCCCCCCCCCCCCCCCCGGGGGGGTGTCAGCGGTGGCGCCCCTGGCCGGGGGTGTCCTTGCCGGTGGTCGGCGGCAACTTGTGTTCGCCGTCGGGCAGTTCGGCCTCGATGCGCTCCTTGCGCACCTCGCCGGTGACGGTCCGCTGCTCGACGTGCTCCTCGGTCACCAGCCGCACCCGCTCCACCGGGACGGCCTCGGTGCGCACCACCGGGCGCTCGCCGTGCAGGGTGATGTCGTACTCGGCCTCCGAGATCGGATCGCCGGACAGCGCCTGGCCCCGGTTCGCCTCGGTGATCGGCTCGCGCTCGAGCCGGACCTCCTCGTGCCGCACCGGTACGGTCTGCTGCTCCTCCTCCGTGACGACGTACTTGCGCAGTCGGGCGTGCCCGGTCTCGTAGCGCTCGATGCCGACGTGCATCCGCTCCTCCGAGCGGGTCATCGCGTCGTCGCCGCGCTGCGGACGGCCGGTGTCCCGGAGACCGGCCGCGGTGGCGTCGGCCGAGCCGGTGGTGCCCGCCGCGCCGGTGGCTCCGGCGGCCTTGGCGGTACCGGCGGCACCGGTCATCCCGGTCGTTCCGGCCATCCCGCTCTTCCCGGTCGTTCCGGGGACGCCGGGGGTGCCGGTCAGGCGGGTGTCGGAGGGCCCGGTGCCGGCCCCGGTGGTGCGCCCCGTTGCGGGCCTGGTCGCTGCGGCCCCGGCGGCTCCGGCCGCGCCCGCGGTGCCCGCCGCCCCCGCCGTGCCCGCCGCGCCCGTCCCGCTCTGCGAGGAGTGGGCCCAGCCGCCGTCGCCGGGCTGGTTGGCGGCCTTCCAGGCGTTGTCCCAGGCGATGCCGTAGTGCTCGTACAGCCGGTGCTCCTCCTGTTCCGAGAGGTGTCCGCCGCCGTCCACGTCCACGTTGGGCGCGTCCTTGACCTTGTCCTTGTCGTAGGGCACCTGGAGGTGGCCGTCGACCACGTCGGCGTCGCGGAGCGGGACGAAGGTCTCGTTGGAACCGAACAAGCCGGTCTTCACACTGACCCACTCGGGCTTGCCGGTGGCGTCGTCGAGGTAGAGGTGGTCGGCCTTGCCGATCTTGTTGCCCTGGGCGTCGTGGACGGGCTGGTGCAGTACGGAACGCATCTGTTGCTCGGTGATCATTTGCACACGCCTCCTTCACATTCCGGCACTGGCGCGCTTGGTCACCTGTGGCGAAACGAAACACGCTCCCGCGCCGCACCCCCGGATCGGCATATGCCAAACCGGGGGCGCATGATTGACGCGTACACAGAGAAGGGGGCTACACCGCGCCGTCCCCGTCCCCGTCGCCCTCTCCCGGGCCGTCCCCGTCGCCGCCGGGCTCCGGCTCCAGGCCGACCTCCTCCCGGTCCTCCTCGGTGCGCTCCTCCAGTTCGGCCTCGTCGGGCCGCCGCGGCAGGCCGCGGCCGTGGCCGGTGTCGGGGTCGCCCTCGACCGCCTTGTTCGACTTGTGATGGGTCACGGTTGCCTCCGGCAGTGGTGCGGACGTTCCTCCTCCCATCACCGCCCCGAGCCGGAGGGTCCGCAAACGGGGGGCGGGGGTCAGGCGTCCTCGGCCTGGACCCGGCCGGAGGCGACGGCCTCGGCGAGCCGGGCGTGGTCGGCGGCGTTGAGCCTGGCGTAGCGGTGGGCGAAGGCGGCCACCGCACGGTCGAAGGTGTCGCTGCGGCCGAGGTAGGCGGCGATGGCGATCCGGTCGCCGGAGCGGGCGTGGGCGCGGGCCAGGGCGGTGCCGCACAGGGCGGCGTAGGCGCGCAGGCCGCGGGTGGTCATGGTGCCGACCTCGGCGGAGCCCTTCATGTCGCGCAGTTGGCGCCAGTAGAAGTGCCGCCCGGCGGGGCCGGTCATCCAGCCGAGGAAGATGTCGCTCGCGGCCTGGGTGAGCCGCTGCCCGGCGACCACCCGCTGCCCGTGGTGGTCGTAGCGGCCGGGTCCGGCGTAGGGCTCCAGGACGGAGGCCTGGGCCTCCTTGACCTGCAGCACCAGCGGGTCGTCGGCGTCGCGGCCCTGGAGCAGGACGACGAAGCAGCGGGTGCCGACGCTGCCGACGCCGACCACCTTGCGGGCGGTGTCGACGTAGCGGTAGCGGTCGAGCAGGCGGCCGCGCTCCTCGGGGAGGGTGGCGCGGTAGTCGGCGAGCATGCCGTGCACCTCGTCGGCGTCGAAGCCGACGTGCTCGATCAGCGGGGGCTGGTCCTTGAAGCGGCGGCGGCCGTCCGGGGCGGTCTCGGTGAGCTTGCCCGCGGCCTGCAGGCTGTCGCGGCGGCGGGCGGCGGCCAGGCTGGCCTCGGTGCGGCGGCGGCGCCCGCCCTTGAGGCTGGTGAGCAGTTCGTCGGCGTCGATCCGCCGGTACCAGACCGGGAGTTCGCCCAGCCCGGCCAGCAGCCCGATGTGCTCGCGGTAGGCGCGGACGGCGTCCAGCACCACCCGGCGGGCCTCCTCGGGGCCCTCGCCGTTCTCCTGCGCGGCGACGGCGAGGCTGGCGGCCAGGCGCTGGACGTCCCACTCGAACGGGCCGGGCAGCGTCTCGTCGAAGTCGTTGAGGTCGAACAGCAGGGCGCGTTCGGGCGAGGCGAACAGCCCGAAGTTGACCAGGTGGGCGTCGCCGCAGAGTTGGACGGTCAGCCCGCTGTTCGGGGCGGCGGCCAGGTCCGCGGCCATCACGGCGGCCGCGCCGCGCAGGAAGGCGAACGGGGACGCGGCCATCCGGCCGTTGCGGATCGGCACCAGGTCCGCGAGGCGGCTCTCGGCCTGGGCGCGCAGCACCGCGAGCGGGTCGGGGCGGTCGGCGGCGGGCCGCCAGTGCCCGAGGGTGGAGCGGGGGGCGCGCTTGCGGGCGGCGCGGCCGACCTCGGTGCGCTCGTCGACCGTCAGGTAGGGGGCGGGGGCGTCCATCGGGGGCTCCTCACGGCTCGGGGCCCCAAGACGTACCGCCCCGGCGCGCCGCCGTACCAGCGGCGGGCACCGGGGCGGCGAGCGCTCACCCGGATGGCGGTCCTACATGTTGATCATGTGACCGGCGAGGCCGTGGACGGCCTCCTTGACGGCCTCGCCCAGCGTCGGGTGGGCGTGCACGTTGCGGCCGACCTCGTGCACCGTCAGGTCCCACTGCTGGGCCAGCGTCAGTTCGGGCAGCAGTTCGGTGACCTCGGGGCCGATCAGGTGGGCGCCGAGCAGTTCGCCGTGGGTCTCGTCGCAGATCACCTTGACGAAGCCGACCGGCTGGCCGAGGCCGTGCGCCTTGCCGTTCGCGGTGAACGGGAACTTGGCGACCTTGACGGCGTACCCCTGCTCGCGGGCCTGCGCCTCGGTCCACCCGAAGCTGGCGACCTGCGGCTGGCAGTAGGTGGCGCGCGGGACCATCACGAAGTCGATCTCCATGGTCTCGGCCCCGGCGATGGTCTCGGCGGCGATCACGGCCATCGCCTCGGCGGCGTGCGCGAGCATCAGCTTGGCGGTGACGTCGCCGATCGCGAAGATGTGCTCGACGCTGGTGCGGCCGCGCCCGTCCACGGCGATCGCGCCGCGCTCGGTGAGCTGCACGCCGGTGACCTCCAGGCCGTAGCCCTGTACCCGCGGCACGAAGCCGATCGCCTGCAGGACCTTGTCGGCCTCCAGCACCTCCTGCTTGCCGTCCCGGGTCACGGTGACCTTCACCGGCCCCGCCGGGTCGGAGTCGTCGATCGCGTCGACCCGGGTGGAGGTGAGCACCTTGATGCCCAACTTGCGGTACTGCTTGGCGAGTTCGGCGGAGACGTCGGCGTCCTCCAGCGGCACCATCCGGTCCAGGAACTCGACGATGGTGACCTTCACGCCGTAGTTGTGCAGCACGTACGCGAACTCGACGCCGATCGCGCCCGCCCCGGCGATGACGATCGACTCCGGCAGCTGCTCGGTGAGGATCTGCTCCTCGTAGGTGACGACCCGTTCGCTGAGCGAGGTGCCGGGCAGCAGCCGGGTGGTGGCGCCCGCCGCGATGACGCAGTGGTCGAAGGTGACCACCTCGAAGCCGCCGGAGGCGAGCTTGACCTGCAGGGTGTGGTCGTCGACGAAGGTGCCCCAGCCGTCGTACTCGGTGATGCCGTTCTTCTTCATCAGGTAGTGGACGCCCTTGACCCGGCCGTCGGCGACCTGCCGGGAGCGGCTGAACGCCTTGCCGTAGTCGAAGGACACCTTGCCGTCGACCTCGATGCCGTACAGCTCGGCCTCGTTGAGGACGGTGTGCGCGAGCTCGGCGTTGCGCAGCAGGGCCTTCGAGGGGATGCAGCCGACGTTGAGGCAGACGCCGCCCCAGTACTTGGCCTCGATGACGGCGGTGCGCAGGCCGAGCTGGGCGGAGCGGACGGCGGCGGTGTAGCCGCCGGGGCCGGCGCCCAGGACGACCACGTCGTAGTGCGTGCTCATGTTCCTCGATCCTTCAGGAAGCGACGGACGGCCTCGCGGCCCGTGCCTCCCAGTACATCAGGACCGGACGGCTCACAGCCCGGGGAGCCCCGGCAACGCGCCCCGGTACAGCCAGTCGTCGAACAGCGGGCCGAGCGGGCGGTCGGTGTAGCGGGCGGCGTGCGCGGCGAGGTCGGCGGTGGTGACGCCGGCGTGCCGGTAGGCGGTGGCCCAGTCGCGCAGCAGCCGGAAGAAGGCGGGGTCGCCGAGGGCGAGGCGCAGCGCGTGCACGGTCAGGCCGCCGCGCTCGTAGACCCGGTCGTCGAACATGTGCCGCTTGCCGGGGTCGCCGATCGCCAGGTCCTGCGGCAGCGCGCGCAGTTGCTCGTGGGCGCGGGCGGCCAGCTGCTGGGCGGTGGGGCCGCCGGTGCGCTCGGACCACAGCCACTCGGCGTACTTGGCCAGGCCCTCGTTGAGCCAGATGTGCCGCCAGTCGGCGACGGTGACGCTGTTGCCGAACCACTGGTGGGCCAGCTCGTGCGCGACCAGCCGCTCCCAGCCGCGCCGCCCGTCGAGGTG
This sequence comes from Kitasatospora sp. NPDC001540, assembly GCF_042894345.1. Classification (NCBI taxonomy): domain Bacteria; kingdom Bacillati; phylum Actinomycetota; class Actinomycetes; order Kitasatosporales; family Streptomycetaceae; genus Kitasatospora; species Kitasatospora sp. NPDC001540. Next base: position 121,444 of record NZ_JBIAVO010000002.1, on the reverse strand, counting down.
GTTGCGGCCGAAGGTGGCCATGCCCTGGGCCTCGACCGGCACGTCGAGGTCCTCGTCGACCACGGCGACGGTGTACCCGTCGAACGGGTACGGGCCGAACAGCTCCTCGAACAGGTTCATCATCCGCGGCTGCCGGGCGAAGTCGTGCGCGAACCGGGCGGTCAGCGGCTGCGGCACCCAGCCGCTCTGCGGGACGCTGCCGGGGGCGCGCTCGGCCAGCGGCACCTGCCGCAGCGGGGCGACCGCCAGCCCGACCAGGTAGCTGGCGGTGGGCGCGGGCTGCTCGTACACCCAGGTGGTGGCGGAGGAGCGGGTGGTGCGGCTGAGCAGGCGGCCGCCGGTGACCACGGCGTACGGGGAGGCGGTGGTCACGGTCAGTTGGTAGGCGGCCTTGTCGGCGGGGCGGTCGTTGCAGGGGAACCAGGACGGGGCGCCGACGGGCTGGGAGGCGACCAGCGCGCCGTCGGTGATCTCCTCGAAGCCGAGGCCGCCCCAGGGGCTGCGCACCGGCCGCGGGTTGCCGGACCAGTGCACCTCGCAGGTGAACACCGCCCCGGCGGCGGGGGCCTTGGCGGGCCTGACCCGCAGCTTGCCGTCCCGGTGGGCGTACTGCGCGGGCCTGCCGTCGACCAGGACCCTGCCGATCCGGAAGTCGGCGAGGTCGAGGGTGAACTCGCGCAGCGGCTCGGGCCCGGCGATGGCGGCGATCCGGGCGGAGCCGGCCAGCCGGTTGGGGCCGGGCCGGTAGTCGAGCGCGAGTTCGTACCGGTGGGCCCGGTAGCGGAGGTCCCCGTGCCGGGGGAAGTACGGGTCGGCGGCGGGGGCCTGCTTGGGGCTCACCTGCGGGGTTCCTCCTGGCGCGGGGGCGGTCACCTGACTACTGCCAGGCTTCGATCGGGTTGCCGAGCCAACGGGTGTCGGCGGGCACCGTCTCGGCGCGCATCACCAGGGAGGCCGGGCCGAGGGTGGCGCGCTCGCCGACGGTGCTGCCCGGCAGCACGATCCCGCCCGGGCCCAGGGTGGCGCCCGCGCGGAGCTCCACCGTATCCAGCCGCATGATCCGGTCGTGGAAGAGGTGGGTCTGCAGCACGCAGCCGCGGTTGACGCTGACGCCGTCGCCGAGGGTGACCAGGTCGGCCTCGGGCAGCCAGTAGCTCTCGCACCACACGCCGCGGCCGATCTTCGCGCCGAGGGCGCGCAGCCACAGGTTCATCAGCGGCGTCCCGGCGGCGCGGCCGACCAGCCAGGGCACGGCGAGGACCTCGGTGAAGGTGTCGGCGAGCTCGTTGCGCCACACGAAGCCGGACCACAGCGGGTGCTCGACGGCCCGGAACCGGCCGACCAGCAGCCACTTCGCGGCGGCCGAGACCAGGCAGGCGGCCAGGCCCGCGCCGAGCAGCACCAGGCCGGACAGCAGCGGCTGACCGAGGGCGCACAGCGCGGCGGCGGTGAGCACGGCCAGTGCGGCGGAGGCCAGCACCGGGACGATCCGGGCCAGTTCGGTCAGGCCGCGGGCCCAGCGCAGCCGGGCGGGCGGCTCGTAGGTGAGGGCGAGGTCGGCGGTGTCGGCGGCCCGCGGCAGCTTGACCGGCGGCATGCCCAGGTAGGAGCTGCCGCGCTTGGCCTTCTTCGGCGTCGCGGACAGCACGCCGACCAGGCCCCGGTCGGGGACGGCCCGGCCGGGCGCGGTCATCCCGGAGTTGCCGAGGAAGGCCCGCTCGCCGATCTCGGCCCGCCCGATCCGCACCCAGCCGCCGCCCAGCTCGTACGGGGCGATCAGGGTGTCGTCGGCGAGGAACGCGCCGTCGCCGACCTTGGTCAGGCTGGGCAGCGCCAGCACGGTGGAGACCTCGGCGCCCTTGCCGACCCGCATGCCCAGCAGCCGCAGCCACACCGGGGTGATCAGCCCGGCGTACAGCGGGAACAGCGTCTCGCGGGCCAGGTCCATCAGCTGGCTGACCGTCCAGGCCTGCCAGCCGACGCGGCCGTGCAGCGGGTGGTGTCCGGTGCGCAGGCCGAGCGAGAGCAGCCGGACGCCCGCCAGGACGAGCGCGGCGTAGGCCAGCCCGTAGGCGAGGGTGGCGGGGACGAGGGCGGTCAGGGCGCCGCGGACGGCTTGGCCGAGGCCGTCGCCGGGGTGGACGAACCGCCCGGCGATCACGAGGGCGGGCAGGGCGGCCAGCAGCGGCAGCAGGGTGAGGGCGAAGCCGGTGGCGCCGTAGGCGGCGGCCCAGCGGGCGGTGCGCGGCGGGCGCTGCTCCGGCCAGCCGCGTTCGGCCTTGCCGGTCTTGGCGGCGGGCGCGCCGGCCCAGCGCTGGCCGGTGGGGACGGCGCCGGTGACGCCGGAGCCGGGGGCGACCTCGGCCCGCTTGCCGATCTTGGCGCCGGGCAGCAGGGTCGAGCGGGTGCCGACCACGGCGCCCGCGCCGATCCGCAGCGCGCCGATCTCCAGCCGGTCGCCGTCCAGCCAGTGGCCGGACAGGTCGACCTCGTTCTCGACGGCGCAGCCCTTGCCCAGCCGCAGCAGGCCGGTGACCGGCGGCAGGGCGTGCAGGTCGACGTCGGGGGCGACCCGGCAGCCGAGCGCCCGGGCGTAGCGGACCAGCCAGGAGCCGGAGAGCCGGACCGCGCCGGAGGCCTCGGCGAGCCGTTCGGCGGTCCACAGCCGCAGGTGGACGGAGCCGCCGCGCGGGTAGGTGCCGGGGCCGACGCCGCGCAGCAGCAGCCGGGCGCCGCCCGCGGCGATCGCCAGGCGGCCGGGCGCGGAGTACAGCAGGACGGCGCCCGCGGCCAGCAGCCACCAGGGCGCGACGGGCGCCCACGGATAGTCGCCGAGCAGGTTCAGCACGGTGCCCAGCGCGCCGAGGGCGAGGCTCCAGCGCAGGCCGGTGAGGGTGGCCAGCGGCAGGGTCAGCAGCAGTTGCAGCGCCTGGGCGCGGCGGGGCACGGGGGTGACGGTGCGGGCCGGGCCCTCGGCCTGCGCGGACTTCTCCAGCAGCCGGGCCAGCTTGCGCAGGGTGGGCTGCTGGTAGACGTCGAGGACGGAGGCGGCCGGGTAGCGGCCGCGCAGCAGGGTGGTGAGCCGGGCGGCGGCCAGCGAGCCGCCGCCGATCGCGAAGAAGTCGTCGTCGGCGCCGCGGGGCGGGGCGCCGAGGATCTGCGCCCACTGCTCGGCGAGCCAGGCCTCGGTGCCGTACAGCTGCTCGGTAGGGCCCGCGGTCTCCAGCTCGGGCAGCGGCCAGGGCAGGGCGTCCCGGTCGACCTTGCCGGAGGTGCGGGTGGGCAGGTGCTCGACGGTGGCGAGCAGCGGGACGAGGGCGGCGGGCAGTTCGGCGCGCAGCCGGGCGACGGCGGCGTCCCGGTCGAAGCCGTCCTGGGCGACCAGGTAGCCGACCAGCAGTTGGTTGCCGCCGCGGGCGGTGCGGACGGCGGCGGCCGCGCCGGAGACGGCGGGCAGCGCCTGCAGGGCGGCGTCCACCTCGCCCAGTTCGATCCGCCGTCCGCCGAGCTTGATCTGCTCGTCGGCGCGGCCGAGGAAGACCAGGCCCTCGGGTTCGGCGCGCACCAGGTCGCCGGAGCGGTAGGCGCGCTCCCAGCCGAGGGAGGTCAGCGGGGCGTACTTCTCGGCGTCCTTGGCCGGGTCGAGGTAGCGGGCCAGGCCGACGCCGCCGATCACCAGTTGGCCGCTGCCGCCCATCGGGACGACCTCGCCGGCCTCGTCGACGACGGCGAGCTCCCAGCCGTCCAGCGGCAGGCCGATCCGGATCGGGGCCCGGCCGGTGAGCAGGGCGCCGCAGGCGACCACGGTGGCCTCGGTGGGGCCGTAGGTGTTCCACACCTCGCGGCCCTCGGTGACCAGGCGTTCGGCGAGTTCGGGCGGGCAGGCCTCGCCGCCGAAGATCAGCAGCCGGACCTCGTTCAGCGCCTCGGCGGGCCACAGCGCGGCCAGCGTCGGGACGGTGGAGATGACGGTGATCTCCTGCTCGGCCAGCCACGGGCCGAGGTCGGCGCCGGAGCGCACCTGGGCGCGCGGGACGGGCACCAGGCAGGCGCCGTGCCGCCAGGCCAGCCACATCTCCTCGCAGGAGGCGTCGAAGGCCACCGACAGCCCGGCCATCACCCGGTCGCCGGGCCCGATCGGCTCGTCCCGGAGGAACATCGCGGCCTCGGCGTCGACGAACGCGGCGGCGCTGCGGTGGGTGACGGCGACGCCCTTGGGCTTGCCGGTGGAGCCGGAGGTAAAGATGATCCAGGCGTCGTGCTCGGGGCCGGGCGCCCGGGCCTCGTGGCCGGAGGGCTTGACCCGGTCGAGGACGTGATCGGCGCCGATCACGGCGTTGACGTCGGCCTCGCCGAAGACCAGTTCGGCCCGCTCGTCCGGGTCCTCGAAGTCGACCGGCACGTACGCGGCGCCCGCGGCGAGCACCGCCAGGATCGCCACGTAGAGCTGGTTGCCGCCGGAGGGGACGCGGACGCCGACCCGGTCGCCGAGGCCGACGCCCGCCCTGGCCAGGCGCCGCCGGACCTGCTCGACCTCGGCGAGCAGCGCCGCGTAGCTGAGCGTCTCGCGCCCGTCGTCCAGCGCCGGCTCCTGCGGGTGGGCGGCGGCGGTGGCCGCGAGCACGTCGACCAGGGTGCGCGGGGCGGGTGCGGCCTGGGCACGGAACAGCGCGGCGTCGGGGGCGGTGGTCATGGCGGCTACGGTCCTCGTCCCTGGGTTCCCCGGCGGCCCGTCGAAGGGGTTCCGCCGAAGGCGTCGAAAGCGCGACGACCTGGGCGAGTTTACCGGCCGGGGCGGGGCGCGGGCCGGAGGCGAGGGCGTCCGGGGCCGCCGGGCGGACGGGGCGCGGCGGGCGGCGCGGGCTGACTTGCCGTCAGTTCGCGCCGCTGCGGGGCAGGTTGCGGGGGTCGGGCGGACGTGCGGGCTGACGGGTGGTCAGCTCCGCGACACGCTGCCGTACGCCGGGAGTTCACCCACTGTTCACGCCTCCGCCGTCTCCGCCCGTCCGGCCGGAGTCGGCCGCCGGAGAACGGAGACGAGCGCCGCGCCGGGGTCGGCGGCGGGCGCCCCCTGAAGACCGGCCGCGCGGCAGGTGCCCCCGCCTCCGGTCGACCGCGCCCCCGGGGGCGACGGCGGGCACCGCGTCGCCGGGGTGCGCGGCGGTCAGTCCCCGGCGGGCAGCCGGGCCTCGATCGCGGCCAGCGCGGCCCGGAGCGCCGCCACGTCGTCCTTGTCCGCGACCTGGTCGCCGTCCTTCAGCCGCACCAGCAGCGTCCCGCTCGGCTCCAGCACGATCAGCGAGGCCTCCTCGATCGCGTCGCCACCCTGGTGGCGCACCGCCACGTCCAGGTCGGCCACCCGGATGCCCTGCCGGGCGATCTCCCGCCGGTCGTACGCGCCGTCCCGGGCCAGTACCGTCGGCGTCCCGTTCAGCAGCCGGTTGAACCACTCCCAGCGGACCGCCTGCCGCACCAGCAACCAGTCCGCGGCCAGCAGCACCAGCGCCCCGTACACGCCGCCGGTCACCGAGTTGTCGTTCCCGATCACCGCGTTCTGGACGACGTTCGACAGCAGCAGCATGACCACCAGGTCGAAGGTGTTCAGCTGCGCCAGCCCGCGTTTGCCGATCACCCGCAGCAGCACCAGCAGCGCCAGGTAGACCAGCAGGGTGCGGATGGTCTTCTCGACGTACGGGATGCCCGCGACGAACATGGCCTGCCACATGGCGGCCACCGTAGGTGCCGGTAAGACCGTCGTACCGGCGACCCACGTCGGCCGTCCCCCGGACGGCCTACCGGCGGCGGGTGGCCAGCAGCAGGCCGCTGGCGCAGTCCAGGTACGCGGTGTGCAGGCGGGGGTCGGTGGTCAGGCGCTCGACCAGGGCGGTGACGGCCGCGGCGTGGTTCTCCGGCCAGGTCGGCTGCGGGAGCAGGTCGTCGACGAGGTAGAGGCCGCCCGGGGCGAGCAGGTCCAGCGCCTGGTCGAGGTGGTGGAACTTGCCGGGCCAGGTGTCCGCGAAGACCAGGTCGAAGCTGCCGGGCGCCTGGGCGTCGATCAGCTCCGCGCCGTCCCCCACCACCAGCTCCAGCCGCGGGTCCGCCCCCAGGTGCGCGGCGGCGACGGCGGCCGGCGCCGCGTCCAGCTCCACGCTCAGCAGGGTGGCCCCCGCGTCCATCCCGCTCAGCAGCCAGCTCGCCCCCGCCCCGGCGCCCGTCCCCAGCTCCAGGATCCGCCCGCCGGGCCGGGCCGCCGCGAGCGTCCGCAGCAGGTGGCCGGTCGCCGGGTCGCACGACATCGCGAACCCGAGCGCCGCGCACCCCTCGGCGATCGCGGCCAGCACGGCGGGGTGGGATGCGGCGGTGAGCGTCATGGCGCGGCCTTCCGGGGCGGTGGTCCGTCAGCGGTCGCGACAGGCTAGCGGCGGCCCGGCGCGCCGCACAGCGAATTTCGCCCTGCGGACGGGAGCGCGCCGGTCGGCGCCCCCGGATGCTTGGCGAATCCGGCATAAGCGATAAATATGACTTATGTGACCTTCTTCCCTTCTGGCCGCCCCGGGTCTCTGGAAGCCTTGCACCCATCCGACCTGCCGAAGGAGATCCCCGTGACCGGCACCCCCCGGCGCGCCGTCCGGCTGCTGCTCGCGGCCGCCGCCTCGCTGTGCGTGCTGCTGCCGCTGCTGCGCGGGGCCACCGCCGCGGGGGCCGTCGTGGAGTTCGGGCTGGGGCGGGACGAGGCGGTCGCGGCGCAGCTGAGTTCGGCGCTGGCGATGCTGACGGCGTTCCTGGCCGCGGGGCGGGCGGTGGACGCCTGGGGGTGGCCCCGGGTGCTGCGCTGGGCGCTGGGGACGATGGCGGTCGGCGGCACGGTCGCGGTCACGGCCGGGCACCCGTGGGCGTACCTGGCCGGACGGACCGTGGAGGACGCCGGTTCCGCCGGAGTGCTGATCGCCGCGCTGGCCTCCGTCCCGGTGCTGAACCTGCCCGGACGGATCACCCGGGTGGTGGGCGGGGCCGTCGCGGGCGTCGCCACCGCCTTCGTGCTGGGCGCGAACATCGCGGTGCGGATCGACGCGGTCGCGGGCTGGCGGCTCGGCGGGGCGGTGGTCCCGGCCGCCGCGGCACTGCTGCTGCTGGCCTCGCTGCGCCTGCTGCCGCGCGAACGGCTCCCCCGCTCGCGGCCCGGCGCCGCCCCGGTGTGCGGGCCCGGGATCGCGGCGGCGGCCCTGCTGGCCGTCGCGGGGCTGGAGCTGGGCCCGCTGCTCGACTGGTCGGACCCGCTGGTGGGCGCGCTGCTGTGCGCCTCGGCGCTGCTGTTCGCGGCCTGCCGGGCCCGGAGCGTGCTGCTGGCCCGGCGGCACCCGGAGCCGCCGCCGGTGCCCGGCGTGCCGGCCCGGGCGGCGGGCGGGGCGGTGGCGGCGGGCGCCACGCTGGGCTTCACCCAGCTCGCGCTGACCGCCGCCCTCCCCGTGGTGCTGCTGCAGCGCGGCGTGACGCTGGGGCACGTGACACTGTCGATGTCGGGCTACGGGCTGGGCATGCTGACGGCCGGGCTGGTGGCCCGGCACTGGCGACTGACCCCGCTGACCAGCGCCTCGCTGGGCCTGCCGCTGGCCGCGGTCGGCTTGGCCGCGCTGCACTTCCTGCCCGCCGAGGCCGGGCGGGCCGCGCTGGTGGCGGGCGCCGTGTCGCTACTGGTCGGCTTCGGGCTGGTGGTCGCGCAGATCCCCTACCTGGCGGGTTTCCTGGCGGCGCTGCCGCGGCAGCGCCGGGCGGCGGCCTCGGCGCTGTACCCGGTGGCGATCCTGTTCGGCGGGGTGCTGGGGCAGGCGGTGCCGGGCAGCACGGCGCTGGCGACCGGCGAGGGCGGCCCCCCGGAGCTGAGCACCGTGCTGTGGGTGGCCTGCGGCGCGGTCGCGCTGGTGGCGATGCTGCTGGGCCGCCCGGTGGTCTCGCTGGCGGTGGCCGCGGGCGCCGGGCTGCAACACCTGCTGCTGGTCGCGCTGGCGGGCGAACGGGCCGCGGACCGTCCGGGCGCGGCGGTGGCGGCGCTGGCGGTGGGCGCGGCGATGGGCCTGGTGGCGTGGAGCCGGCGCCAGCAGTCGGAGCGGCTGGCGCGCGTCCGGGCCAGCGAGATCGCCCTGCAGCAGGCCGTGCTGCACCCGATCCCGGCGCAGCTCGGCGAACTGCGGCTGGTCGGGCACTACCAGCCCGCGACGGCGGGCACCGGCGTCGGCGGCGACTTCTTCGAGGCGGTGCGCACCCCGCACGGCACCCGGCTGCTGATCGGCGACGTCCGCGGCAAGGGCCTGCAGGCCGTGCACACCGTCACCGACCTGCTGGGCTGCTTCCGCTCCCAGGCGCACGAGACCGCCGACCTGGGCGAGCTCGCGGCCCGGCTGGACCGGCAGCTGACCCGGCTGGCGGCGGCCCGCGGCGACGAGGAGCTGTTCGCCACCGCCCTGCTGCTGCAGCACCGGGACGGCGGCACCCGGGTCGAGGTGGTCAACTGCGGGCACCTCGCCCCGCTGCGGGTCGGCCCGGACGGGGTGCGCACCACCCCCGTCCCGGCCCTGCTCCCGCTCGGCCTGGGCGCGCTCGGCCTCGGCCCGGCCCCCGTCCCGACCCCGCTGGCCCTGCCGGGCGGCTCGGCGCTGCTGCTGCACACGGACGGGCTGAGCGAGGCCCGCAACTCCTCCGGCGAGTTCTACCCGCTGGGCGAACGGCTGTCCGTCCTGCGGGCCGCCGACCCGGGCCGCCTGGTGCACCGGCTCGCCGAGGACGTCCGCGACTGGACGCACCAGCTCTCCGACGACATCGCGCTGATCGCCCTCACCCGGGCGTAGGCCCTGCGGGCCGCCGCCGTGGGGCTCGGGAGAGCGGATCGACGGACGGGGCGGAGGACGGCGCCCGGGTCCGTGGGGGTGGCGGGGGAACCCTGGCGGCGCGCGGACGGGCCGGACGGAGGACGGGCGGGTGCGCGCGCCCTCACCCGGGCGTAGGCCCCTGCAGGCTGCTGCCGCGAGGCTCCAATGGGTTCCGATGAAGCCGCCTGGCGGGTGCCCGCAGGCCCTCACCCGGGCGTAGCACGTGCGGGCTGCCGCCGCAGGGCTCCGGTGAAGCCGTCCGGCGGGTGCCCGCGGGCCCTCACTCCGGCGTGGGTCCTGCGGGTCGTCGTCGCGGGGTCCCCGTGGGTTCGGGTGGCGGATCCGGGGCGGCACCGGGAGGGTGGCTGGCGGGGGACGCACCGGAGGACCCGAACCGGAAAGAGCGAGAGATGCCCGAAGTCACCACCCCGTACGCGACCGGCACCCCGTGCTGGGTCGACTTGATGGCGAAGGACCAGCAGGCGGCGCTGGACTTCTACCGCGACCTGCTCGGCTGGCAGGGGAAGCCGGGACCGGCCGAGTTCGGCGGGTACGCGGTCTGCGAGCTGGACGGCCGGGCCGTCGCCGGGATCGGCCCGGCGATGTCGCCCGAGGGGATGCCGGAGCCGCCGACCGTCTGGAGCAGTTACCTGGCCAGCACCGACGCCCGGGCCACCCAGGACGCGATCGTCGCCGCGGGCGGCACGCTGCTCGTCCCGACCGTGGACGTCGGGGACCTGGGCCGGATGCTGATCGCCGCGGACCCGCAGGGCGCGGTGTTCGGCGTGTGGCAGCCCGGCGAGTTCTTCGGCGCCCGGGTGGTCAACGAGGCCGGGGCGCTGGTCTGGAACGAGCTGCACACCAGCGACGTGCCGGCCGCCACCGCGTTCTACGGCGAGGCGTTCGGCATCGAGATCGAGCCGCTGGACGGCGCCGACTCGTACTGGGAGCTGCGGGTCGGCGGCCGCGCGGTCGGCGGCGTCACCCTGCTCGCCAACGACCCGCCCGGCACCCCGCCGCACTGGCTGACGTACTTCGCCGTCGACGACGTGGACTCCACGGTGGACGCCCTGGTCAGGCGGGGCGGCACGGTGCTCGCGCCGCCGTCCGACATGATGGCGGGCCGGATGGCGGTGGTCGCCGACCCGCAGGGCGCGCCGTTCGCGCTGATCAGGCCGCAGCCGCCGGCGTAGCACCGCTCGCCGGACCGCCCGTCCGCCCGACCGACCGCCCGTCCCGGTCCCGTGCCGGGGCGGGCGGTGGTGCGCGGCGGGGGCGGGTCAGGGCAGGACCGGGCCGCAGGTGACCAGGAGCGGGAGGAGCGGGGCGGCGGCCGAGGCGAGGGCGGCGGCGGCGCGCAGGGCGGGGTGCGGGGCGGGGGCGGGGGCCAGCAGGCGGCGGACGCGCAGCAGGGCGGCGGGGCCGCCCGCGGCGAAGGCGGCGCGCGGGACCTGGCCGTCGGCGACCCGGTACATGGCGGCGGCCAGGACGGCGCGCGGGTGGCGGCGCACGGCCCGGTCGTCGGCGGCCATCTCCAGCAGCAGCGGGGTCTCCCGGGCGGCGAGCCGGGCCAGCGGCAGGAACGGGAACGCGGCGGCGAACGCGTCCGCGGCGGTGCGGGCCAGGTGGTGGCGGCCGGTGACGTGCGCGCGCTCGTGGGCGAGGACGGCGGCCACCTGCCGGTCGGTGAGCAGTTCGAGGGCGCCGCGGGTCAGCACGATCCGGGAGCGGCGACCGGGCAGGCAGTACGCGGCCGGGGTGGCGTGGTCCAGGACGTGCGCGCCGAGGTCGCGGTCGCGGGCGGCGACCAGGTCGAGGACGGCGCGGTGGCGGCGGCGGTGCCGGGCGGTGCGGGCCAGGGCGGCGGCCAGGCGTCCGAGCGGCCAGAGCGCGACGGCCGCGGGCAGCAGCAGCCGCCAGCCGGTGCCGGGGGCGAGCGGGCCCGGATGGTCGACCCCGCAGAGGTGTATCAGCCCGGCCAGGCCGAGGTGCAGGTGGACGCCCGGCACGGCGAGGTGGTGGACGGCCAGCACCAGGGCGGTGACGAAGGAGAGCGCGAGCGCCTGCCAGAGCGCGACGGCCAGCCGGGGCGCGCGGTGCGCCCAGCCGGAGCGGGCCAGCGGCGCCGGGGCGAGCGCGCCGACCAGCAGCGCGTAGCCGAGCAGCGCGAGGGCCGCCGTCACCGGGGGCCGTCCCCGGGCGCTTCGCGGTCGACCGATTCGAGGGCGCTGCGCAGGGCGGCGAGCTCCTCGGGGGTGAGCTGCTCGACCAGGTGCGCCAGCGCGCCGCCCGGGTTGGGGCTCTCGCCGAGCACGTCGCGCATCAGGGCCGCGCTGTACGCCTCGCGGGTGCAGGCGGGCCGGTAGCTCCAGGCCCGGCCGGCCTTCTCGCGGCGCAGCATGCCCTTGCGGTGCAGGATGTCGGCGACCGTCATCACGGTGGTGTAGGCGAGCGGCCGGGTGCGGTTGAGGTCGTCGACGATCTCGCGGACGGTCGCGGGGCGGCCCCAGGTCCACAGGCGGTCCATGATCTCCGCCTCCAGGTCGCCGAGTCTGCGCACTGCTCCCGCTCCCGCCTCTCCTGGCCCGGCCTGGTCGTCCGGGTGCTCATCGTAGTGGGTGGGGGGTGGGTTGCCCGCCCTTCTACTGAACTACTAAGTTGTCTCGTACTGATGGCCCGGACGTCGCCCGGACGGCGGGTGCCCGACCCCGAGGAGAGAACGCCCCCGATGGGAACGCACCGCAGGCCCCGCCCCGCCGGACGCGCCAGGACCGCCGTGCTCGGCGCCGCCGCCGGAGCCGCCGTCCTGCTGCCCGCCACCGGCGCCAGCGCCGAACCGGCGCCCGGCACCGCCCAGGTCAAGGCCCAGGTCGACGGCCTCTACGAGGAGGCCGAGGCGGCCACCGAGCAGTACGACAAGCTCGACGAGCGGGCCCGCCGACTCCAGGACGAGGCGGGGAAGTTGCAGGACCGGCTGGCCCGGCAGCAGGAGAAGGTCCTGCAGTACCGGGAGACCCTCGGCGCGCTCGCCGCCGAGCAGTACCGCAGCGGCGGCATCGACCCCGGCATGCGGCTGGTGCTCAGCTCCTCCCCCGACGCGTACCTGCGGCAGGCCGGGCTGCAGACCCTGGCGGGCGACCGGCAGGCCGACGCCCTGCGCGACGCGCTGCGCCTGCAGCGGTCCGTCGACCAGGAGCGGGCCGAGACCGCCGCCAAGCTCGCCGAGCTCGAACGGGCCCGCGGCGCCCTCGGCGCCAAGAAGGCCGAGGTGCAGGCCAAGCTCGGCGAGGCCAACCGCGTCCTGTCCGGCCTGAAGGCCGCCGACCGGGCCCGCGTCCTGGGCGACGACTCCCCCGCCGCGTCCCGGAGTTCGGCCCGCGGCGAGACCTACGACGGACCCGCGACCGGCCGGACCAAGGCGATCCTGGACTACGCCTACGCCCAGATCGGCAAGCCCTACCAGTGGGGCGCCGAGGGCCCGGACTCCTTCGACTGCTCCGGCCTGACCCAGATGGCCTACCGGGCCGGCGGCGTCAGCCTCCCCCGCGTCACCCAGGACCAGTGGAACGCGGGCAAGCACGTCGCCCGCGCCGACCTCCGGCCCGGCGACCTGGTCTTCTACTACGACGACCTGCACCACGTCGGCATCTACGTCGGCAACGGCAAGCTGCTGCACGCCCCGCGCACCGGCAAGAACGTCCAGATCGTCGACCTGGACGTGATGCCCTACGTCGGCGCCGTCCGCCCCTGACCCCGGCGGGCCGGCCACGCGACGTCGTCGACGGCGAGCCACGGCGCGGCAGCCACGGCGGCGGGCGTCACTCCGGTGAACGCCCTGACCTCGCGGTGGAGGTGGGCCTGGTCGGTGTATCCGCTCGCGGCCGCCGCCCGGGCGGCGGGGCGGCCCGCCGCGAGGAGGCGGGCGGCGTGGTCGAAGCGCACCAGCCGGGCGGCGTGCTTGGGGGTGAGGCCGATCCGGGACCGGAAGCGGGACCACAGGTGCTGACGGCTCCAGCCCACCTCGTCCGCCAGCGCGTCGACGCGCACCCGCCCCCGGTCGGCGAGCAGCAGCCGCCAGGCGGCGGACACCTCCGGGTCGAGCGGGGGCGGGCGGCGATCCGCCGGCCGAGGGCGTCCGCCGCGATCGCGAACCGCTCCTCCCACGACGCGGCGGCCCGCAGCTCCCCCTCGACCCGCCCGGCGTCGCGGCCCCAGACGTCCTCCAGGGGCACCGCCGCCCCGGTGAGGGCGGCCGACTCGCCGAACACGGCGGGCGCCAGGACCGGCGACAGCCGGATCTGGAGGCACTCGGTGCCCCCGCTCCCCCGGCCGCCCAGCCGGACGTCGCCCGGCAGCAGCCCGATGACCGTACTGCCGCGTTCGCGCCGGCCCCGGGCCCGGCAGGACAGGCCGTCTCCGTCGCTCAGGTCGATCAGCAGGGTGACCGAGGGGTGCGCGACCATCGCGATGTCCGCGCGCTCCGGCCCGCGTTGGCGGAACCCGGTCATGCGGACCCCGGGCAGCCGGCCCGGTCGCCGGGGCACGGCGACCTCCACCGACGCCCGGTCAGGTGGTGGTTCGGCGGACTTCACGGCACCAGGGTAGGCGGTGGGGAGCCCGGTGGCCCCGGTGTTCTCGGAGACCGCGACCGGGGTGACCGTCGGGGGCCGCACCGGCCCGCAGGTCCTCCCGCACGGCGGCGCGGACCGACGCCGAGCCCTCACTCCCGGAGCCGCGCCGCCGCGAAGCGCAGCAGCGACTCGGCGGTCGCCTCCGGTGCCTCGAGCATGGGGAAGTGGCCGACGCCGGGCAGCTGTTCGACCCGTGCGTTCGGCACCGTGGCGTACTGGTGCGCCGAAGCCGGGTCCCAGCGGGGGTCGGCGGCGCCGAAGAGCGCCAGGACCGGGAGGTCGAGGGCGGTCAGGCGGGCGGGCAGGCTCCGCTCGGCGATGTACGCGCCGTTCTGGCGCAGCACCGCCCTGAACGCGGGGTAGCCGATGCCCCGGACGTCGGCGACCAGCTCGTCCGGGACGTCCACCGGGCGGTGGCAGACCGAGGTCACGCCCCGGCGGAGCACCGCGTCGGAACGGGCCCTCCACAGGAGCGGCCCGAGCGGCGGCCCGAGCAGGGCCCGGAGGAGGAGGGGCTGCGGGAGGAGCGCGTCGGGGCTCGGGCCGCTGCTGATCAGGGCGAGCGAACCCACCAGGTCCGGGCGCCGTTCGGCGAGGGCGGTGGCGACGTACCCACCGCTGGAGTGCCCGGCCGCGGTGACCGCGCGGACGCCGAGTTCGTCGAGCACCGCGGCCAGCCTGGCCGCCTGGCCGGGCACGTCGTACGACGGCGCGGGCGGGGACTGACCGTGGCCCGGGAGGTCGATCCGGATGACGCGGTGCCGCTCGGCCAGGGCCGGCACCACCGGGCCCCAGGAGCTGCCAGCGGCCCCCGAGCCGTGGACGAGGAGCAGCGGCGGCGCCTCCCGGGGGCCGTCGTGGACCACGCGCGTCCCGTGCACGTACCTGTCTTCGTGGGTTCCCATGCACGGAAGGGTGCCGGGGCGCCGGCCCCCGGTCTTGTACGAATGTCGCCGCCGCCCCGGGCCGGGTCAACCGAGCGGCGGGGCGAGGTACTCCAGGGCGTAGCCGTCGCCGTCGGGGGTGACCCGGGCGATGCCCGGGGACTCGAGGTGGGCGCCGGCCACGTAGTGGTCGGGGGTGGCGAGCCGCTCCAGCAGGGCCAGGCGGGCGGCGCGGGCGCCGGGCCGGTCGGCGTCGTACTCCCAGGTCACCCCGGGACGGCCGAACTGGAGGGTGGGGACGTGGACGGTGTCGCCCCAGACCAGGAGGTGGCCGGCGGTGCTGCGGATGTCGTAGACGGTGTGGCCGGGGGTGTGCCCGGGGGCGGGGAGGGCGGTGGCCCAATCGTTGAGGGCGGTCTCGGCGGTCAGCGGGACGGCCCGGTCGCGGAACGGGGCGAGCCGTCCGGTGAGGACCGCGGTGTCGCCCGCGCCGATCCAGAGGCGCTCGAGCGCGGGGAACGCCTCCGTGCTGTCGGGGGCGACCAGGCCGCCGACGTGGTCCTCGTGGTGGTGGGTGACGGCGACGTCGGTGACGGCCGCGCGGTCGACGCCCGCCTCGTCGAGCGCCTCGTACAGCAGGCCCATGCCCGGGTCGGGCCAGACGTCGGAGCCGCCGGTGTCGACCAGCAGCGAGCGGGTGCCGTCGGTGACGTGGAAGGCGTTGACCGCCAGCCGCAGGTTGCCCCCGACCAGCGGGACGCCGTCGGGCAGCACGTCGAACCCGCAGCCGTCCTCGTGGCGGAGCCGGGTCGGCGGCATGTCGATGTGGCCGTCCCGCAGCGCGACCACCCGCAGGTCGCCGAAGTCGAACGCGGTGTGCAGTCGGCCGGTGGAGACCAGGCGCATGGAACCCCCCTCGTGACGGGACGCGCAACGCGCGTCTCCGATGGAAGAATGAATCTTCGATAGGAGAAACACTACACTGGGGCCGTCGGGCAGGCACCCCATCGACCGAGGAGCACGGTGGCCGAGCAGGACGGAACCGCGGCCGGAGCACCGCAGGACGACGAGCCCGCCGGGGCGCGCCGGGACGACGAGCCCGCCGGGGCGTTCGGCGGGCGGGTGCGGCGGCGGCGCGAGGAGGCGGGCCTGACGCTGGAACAGCTCTCCGCGCGGTCGGCGGTCAGCCGGGCGATGCTCTCCAAGGTCGAGCGCGGCGAGAAGAGCCCGACGATCGGCGTCGCGTCCCGGATCGCCCACGCGCTCGGCGCCACGCTCTCGGAGCTGACCGGCGCTCCGGCCTCCTCGCCCGGCGTGGCCGTGGTGCTGCGCGCGGAGCACCGCCCGGTCTTCCGCGACCCGGAGACCGGCTTCGAGCGGCACGTGGTGTCGGCGGCCCCGGGCGCGGGCGGCGCCGAGATGGTCCTGCACCGCCTCCCCGCCCGGGTCTCCACCGGGCTGCTGCCCGCGTACCCGGCGGGCGCCGAGAAGCAGCTCCTGGTGCTCGCGGGCACCCTCACCGTCGAGCTCGGCGGCACCGGCGAGACCCTGCGGGCCGGGGACTCGCTGTTCCTGCAGGCCGACGCGGACCACGGCTTCGCCAACCGGACGGACGCCCCCTGCGAGTACGTCATGTTCATCTCCCGCCGGGCCTGACCGGGAGCGGCGCCGGGCCCGGGCGGGCGGGGCGGGGCCGGTGGACGGGGCGGGGCCGCCGTTCGGGGCAGGGGCCGGTTGTGCCAGGATCTTCGCAGGTCACCGGGGCGGAGTCGCCCCCGGACGGAACGGAGAGCACCGTCGTGGGCACCCTCGTCGCACCCCGGCCCCTGCTGCTGCGGGACGGGCGTCCCGCCGCCGCCGGGTGGTCGCTGGACCCGGGGATGCGGCACCTGAACCACGGCTCGTTCGGCGCGGTGCCGGTGGTCGCGCAGCGCGAGCAGCAGCGGCTGCGCGAGGAGATGGACGCCTCGCCGGTGGTCTGGTTCCCCGGGCTGCCGCGGCGGGTGGCGGCGGCGCGGACGGCGGTCGCCGAATTCCTGGGCGTACCGGCCGAGTTCACCGCGCTGGTGCCGAACGCCAGTGCCGGGGCGAGCACCGTGTACGGGAGCCTGCCGCACCGGGACGGCGGGGAGGTGCTGGTCACCGACCACGGCTACGGGGCCGTGACGATGGGCGCGGCCCGGCTGGCCCGGCGCTGGGGCGGGTCGGTGCGCACCGTGCACGTGCCGCTGGGGGCGGGCCCGGCCGAGGCCGCGGCGGCGGTGACCGGGGCGGTGACCGACCGGACGGCGCTGATCGTGCTGGACCGGATCACCTCCGCGACCGCCCGCCACCTGCCGGTCGACCTGGTCGGCGCGTTCGCCCGCGAGCGCGGCGTCCCGCTGCTGGTCGACGCCGCGCACGTGCCCGGCCTGGACGAGGACCCGCTGGCCGGGGTGGACTGCGACGCCTGGGTCGGCAACCTGCACAAGTTCGGCTGCGCGCCGCGCGGCACCGCCGCGCTCGTCGCCCGCGGTGAACTCCGGCACGCCCTGCACCCGTTGATCGACTCGTGGGGCGCCCAGGAGCCGTTCCCGGAGCGCTTCGACACCCAGGGCACGCTGGACGTCACCGGCTACCTGGCCGCGCCGACCGCGCTCGACTTCGTCGCCGGGCAGTGGGGTTGGGCCGAGGCCCGCCGCTACATGGGCGAACTCGCGGACTACGCCGAGCAGTTGATCGGCGCCGAGATCGCCGCCGCGACCGGCGAACCGGCCGCGGCGGACGTCGGCATGCCCGTGAACGCCCTGCGACTGGTCAAGCTCCCGGCCGGGCTGGGCCGCACCCGCCTGGAGGCCGACGCCCTGCGGGACCGGCTGGCCGCCGAGTTCGGCGTCGAGGCGGCGTTCACCAGCTTCGGCGGGACGGGGTACTTCCGGCTGTCGACGCACGTGTACAACACCGCGGAGGACTACGAGTACTTCGCGGAGCGGTGCGTGCCGGTGCTGTGCGCGTGGGCGCGCCAGAGCTGAACCCGGGGCGTTACGAGGGGAGTTCGTAGTCGAGGTGGACGCGGTGGGTGCCGTCCTCGTCGATGACGATGGAGCCGGTGCCGGTGATGCCGGCGAGGGCGCCGGTGCCGCTGCCCGGGACGATGACGAAGTACTCGTCGTCCCGGGCGGTGCCGAGGGTGGTCGCCGAGTGGGCGAAGTTGAAGGTGCCCTCCGCCTCGCCCAGGGTGCCGGTGAAGGACTCCATCGCGAAGTAGGTGCCGACGCCCGTGGCCTGGTCGAAGGCGGCGGTGAACAGGGTGTCGGCACGACCCGCGACCTCGCCGCTGAACTCCTTGCGCATGGTGGCGACGCCGACCCCCGCAGCCGTCTTGATGTCGCTCTCGGGGACGGGCGCGGGGACGAACTCGGCGACGGTGAAGATTCCTGATGCTCGCATGCGCGCGATGGTAGGCCACCGCACCGACAATCCGGCGGAGGTGCGGGGAAGTTGGGCTCAGGGCGCCTTGTCGAGGGAGGTCGGGGCCGAGGCCTGCGGGACCGGGGGCTGCGGGGCCGGGGGCTGCTCGGCGGCGGGCTGCGGGGCGGGAGGCGTCGCGGCGAGCACCCAGGCCGGGTAGGCGAGTGCCTCGGGCGGGGCGGTGCGCCGACGGCGGCGGGCGATCAGCGAGAGGACCAGGGCCACCGGGAGGAGCAGCACGCCGAGCAGGAAGAGGAGGCCGACGGCGGCCAGGGCGGCGCTGTCCCCCTCGGTGCGGGCGAGCACCGAGTCGACCGGGACGGTCCCGCGGGTCCGGGAGTCCAGGGAGATGGAGCGGTGGTCGCCCATCAGGAACACCTCCCCGGCGGGGACGGTCACGTCGAAGCAGCGTTGGCCGTTGGGCTCGTCGCCGTACAGGTAGGGCTCGTCGAGCGGGGCGCCGTTCAACTGGACGGGCTGGTTGCCGCACTGGGCGATGTGGTCGCCGCCGAGGGCGATCACCCGCTGGAAGCCCTTCTCGTTCCGCGCGCCGCCGCCCTCCGGGGGCGTGAAGACCACCACGTCGCCGCGCCGGACCTCCCCGGGGTCGACGGCGTAGGTGGTGACCCGCTGACCGGCGTGGTAGGTGGGGGCCATGCCCGCTGCCCTCCATCACGATCACGCGCGGCCGCAGGGAGACCCCTTGACATCCTCCCCGGCCTAAAGGCCGGGGATTCCCGCCTGCTCCCACACCGGTTGGGTGGGTCGCTTCGGGTGGGTTCCTGCTTCGCTGCGCTGTGCGGGCACGGGTGCCCGTCTTACCCGCGCTCCACAGGCTGACACCGCCAGTCCGGCGGCCTTGGCGACGTTGACCGCCGCGTTGATGTCCCGGTCGAGGACGGCCCCGCACGCCCCGCACGTCCACATCCGGACGTCGAGGGGCTTGGGCCCGTCCTTGACGCCGCAGTTCGAGCACACCTGGCTGGTGGGTTCAAAGCGGTCGATCCGGATGAGTTCCCGCCCGTATCGGGCGGCTTTGTACTCCAGCATGGTGACGAACTGCGACCAGCCGGCGTCGTGCACCGACTTGGCCATGCGCGTGCGCGCGAGTGCCTTGACCGCCAGGTCTTCGACGGCGACCGCTTGGTTGTCGCGGATCAGCCGGGTGGAGAGCTGGTGGTGGAACTCGCGTCGCACGTCGGCCACTTGCGCGTGTGCGCGGGCGACCTTGGTACGAGCCTTGGCGCGGTTCTCCGAGCCTTTGGTCTTGCGGGTCAGGGCCTGCTGTGCGCGCTTGAGCTTCTGCTCGGCACGGCGCAGGAAGCGGGGGCTGTCGATCTTCGTGCCGTCGGACAGGATCGCGAAGTGCGTCAGCCCCAGGTCGATGCCGACCACGGTGTTCGTGTCGGGCATGCGGGTGAGGTCTGCGGCGGGGTCCGTCTCGATGACGAAGCTCGCGAAGTACCGGCCCGCGCCGTCCTTCACGACCGTCACCGTGGCCGGCGTCGAGGGCAGCGTGCGCGACCACTTCACCGCGAGGTCGCCGATCTTCGGCAGGGACAGCTTCCCGCCAGGGGTGATCTTCCACTTGGCGTTGGCGGTGAACCGGACGGCCTGCCGGGTGTCCTTGCGCGACTTGAAGCGCGGCGCTCCCATGCGGGGCCGCCTGCTCTTCAGCCCGTCGAAGAAGTTCCGGTACGCGGCGTCCAGGTCCCGCAGGGACTGCTGAAGTACGACGGCCGACACCTCGCCCAGCCAGGCCCGCTCCGGGGTCTTCTTCGCCCCGGTGATCAGCGCCTTCGACAGGTCCCCCGTCCTCGGGAACGGCAACCCCGCCGCACGGGCGTCCTCCCGGGCGCGCAGTGCGTCGTTGTACACCACCCTTGCGCACCCGAACGCCCGGGCCAGCGCCGCGCGCTGACCCGTCGTCGGGTAGACGCGGAAGGAGTACCTGAGCTGCACAACGGCACCGTACCATATTGGTTTATGGCTGAGCATCAGAACATTCGCACAGGTAGACACTGCTCCTTCCTCTTGCACGCGCACTTGGTTTTCGTGACGAAGTACCGGCACAAGGTGTTCGCCGACCGCCACCTGACCCGGCTCGAAGAGATCATGCGGAGCGTCTGCACCGACTTCGAGGTCGAGCTGGTCGAATTCAACGGCGAGAACAACCACGTCCACCTGCTCGTGAACTTCCCGCCCAAGGTCGCCCTGTCGAAGCTGGTCAACAGCCTCAAGGGCGTCAGCTCCCGGCGGATGCGCCAGGAGTTCCCCGACCTGGTCAAGCACTACTGGCGGGCACAGCGGCTCTGGTCCGGCTCGTACTTCGCCGGCTCCGTCGGCGGCGCACCCCTGTCGGTGGTACGCCAGTACATCGAGCAGCAGAACCGCCCGACCTGACGCCTGCAGTGGACACCGTCCACAGCGCGGGAGGGTGCCCACCGCCAGCGTCAGGGCAAGTCTCAGAATCGCTTCACCACCGGGCTGAAGCCCGGTGCACTGCGATTAGTCAAGGTAGCCGATCGAGGCGGCCGGGAGCACCAGGCCGAGGATCAGGAGGACCAAGGCCGCCTTGCCGAATCCGCTCCACCGTCTCATGTCGTCCCCGCTCCCCTGTCCGCCGTGCGGCGTCCGCCGTCACCGTGCCGTTCGCACGGGATCGAGCCGGGAGTGTAGCGAGTACCCCGGACGCCGGGGCGCGGGGGTCTCACCACTCGGATTCCGGGTCGTCCCCCTCCTGGTCGCCCCACTCCGGGTCGTCCGCCTCCGGGTCGTACGGCTTCGGGTCGGCCACCCAGCCCGCGGCCAGGACCAGGCGGGAGGTGCGGTGGACGGCGAGGAAGGCGAACGGGCGGTCGAAGTCCGCGGTGAGGCGCCGGACCGCGTACGGGGGCCGCACGGCCGCGGCCCCGGCGGCCACGCCGAAGGCGGTGACCGAGGCGGCGCGGAAGCCGCGCGGGCCGAAGACGGCGGTGGTGGTCTGCCGGGCGGAGCCGACCGCCAGCGGTGCGGTGCTGATGCCGGGGAAGTGGCCGCGGGTGGTGTCGGCGGCGGCGCGCAGGCCGAACAGGTCGGGCCGTTCCAGCAGGTCGTGGTCGTCCGTCAGGTCGAACTCGACGGTGCTGACCAGGAGTTCGGGCTCGCGGGAGTAGCTGCGCACCCAGCCCGCGGTCAGGCCCGGCCCGGGGGCGCCGTCGGGGAGTTCGGGGCCGGGGCGCAGCAGGCCGGGCCGTTCGGCGGTGCGGACGGCGGCGGCGAGGACGGCGCCGGGGGCGGCGTCCTCGGGGCCCAGGCAGAGGTGGACGTCGACGCCGCGCAGGCCGAGCACCTTGAGGACGGTGAGCGGTCCGGCCCCGACGTCCTCGGCGACGCCGACCCGGTCCAGCAGGCCGGTGCGGCGGTGCAGGCCCGCGACGGGGCGGCCCTGCCACGGGCCGGCCTGGGGCTCGTACGGGTGGGAGTCGAAGCGGCGGATCCAGTCGGTGCGGACGGTGAGCGCGCCGGCCAGCAGGAGTTCGGTGTCGGGCGTGACCGCGACGGGCATCCGGGGGATCGCGCCCGCGGTCCGCTCGGCGGCCCAACTGTCGATCGCTGCGCGGTCGGTGGCCGGGTCGCCGGTGATCCGGCGGTGGCTGTGCGGGGGCAGCTCCGCCGTCCAGGCCGGTTCGAGCGGGAGGCGGTCCCTGGTCCAGAGGCCGAGTGCGGCGGTGACGCCGGGCGTGCGGTCGAGGGCGGCGAGCAGTTCGCGTCCGGCCGCGGCGGCGCCGGTGGTCGGGACGCCGAGGGCGTCGGCGAGTTCGCGGGCGGCGGGGCCGGTGGCGCCCGCGGCGAGGAGGGCGAGCGGGGCCCAGGCGCCGGGGGCGCTGAAGGCGGTGTTGCGGCCGTCGGCCGGGGCGGTGCGCCCCCAGCGGGCGGTGAGCCGGTTGACGGCGCGGACGGTGTGGTGCATCGGCACGGTGCGGCTCTCCCCCGGTGGCGGTCCCGTGCCGGAGGGTAGGCGCCGCGACGGCCGGGTCGCGAGTGGTTATCGCGCGAGGGGTCGTCGGGCGTCCGGCCTCGCCGCCCCGCCGGTGCACCGAGCGGGTGGGGTGGTTCCGGGGGTGGGCGGCGAGGGGTTCACGGACGTGCGGGGAGGTCGGGAGGGTGGTGCCGGTCGGTCCGGTGGTGCGCCGTGGCGGCCCGGGCACCCCGCGCTCGGGCCGCCACGGCACTGGCGGGTGCGGCCCCCGGCCTCCCGGTTTTCCCCTCCCGGGGAGTGGGGGCCGCGCCGCCGCTTCGGGTGGCTGTCGCCGCTGACCGTCCGCGTGGGGGTGGGGCCGGTCAGCGACGGGACCGGGGGCCGGTCAGCGGCGCTGCCAGAGGGCCGGGACGTTCGGCGGCTCCCACCCGGCGTACGCGATGTGGCCCTGGATGCAGACGTAGCTGACGCCGTTGTAGGTCACCACGTCGCCCGCCTTGTAGCTGGCGCCGACCGTCCAGGTGGTGGAGCCGCCGCCCGTGCTGCTGGGGCTGGGGCTGGGGCTGGGCGAACCCGGGTTCGAGGTGCTGGGGCTGGGGCTGGGCGAGCCCGTCCCGTTGACGTTGAGCACGAAGTCGAAGCTGGCCTCGCGCCCGTTGCCGACCTGGCGGACCGTCATCAGCAGCGCCGGGTCGTAGATGGTGTCAGTCGCGTTGCGCGGCTCGTTCGGGAAGTACAGCTGGGTGGTGAGGATCGGCTGGTTGGGGGCCTGCACCTTGACGTGGATGTGCCGGGTGCGGCCCGGGTAGAGGCCCGGGACGATCGTGGTCAGCGTGTACGCGCCGTTGGCGGCGCTGAACTGGTGGCCGCGGAAGGTGTAGCCGGAGTTGTCGTAGGCGCCGTTGGTGTCGGCCTGCCAGAAGTCCAGCAGGGCTCCGGCGACCGGCAGGCAGTTCCGGCCGAAGACGTAGCCGCTCAGCGTCAGCGGGGTGCCGGGGGTGCCGCTGGTGACCAGGCTGGTGCGCAGCGGGGAGCCGGGCTTGAAGTACGGGCCCTCGATCTGCTCGCCGGTGACGTGTCCGTCGGTGCACTCGGGGGTGAGCGGGGCCGGGGCGTCGGCGGCGACCGCGTCGCGGGCCAGCGCGACTCCGGTGCCGACCAGGACGGGGGCGGCGGCGGCCGCGGCGGCCGCCTTGAGCAGGCCCTTGCGGCTGATCTTGCGATCGGCCAGTTCTCCCAGGCCGTCCAGTGGGTTGCGGGGGGTGGACATGGCTCTCCGTTCGACTGCTTCGGGTGGTCGCCGCACGCCCGGATTCCCTTGGATGGGACATGACACCTGGAGAGGTCGGGCCTCCCGGTGCGGCGGCGCTGTGGGGTGCCTCAGACGCTAGGCCCTGCCCGGCCGGGCAGTCGATGGACGGGGGCGGCGGGACGTGGTGCATTCCTCAGCAGCCGTCACGCGCCGTTCGACCGGGATTCGGTCCGGGTTCGAACTCAATTTCCGTGCCTGACACGAGAGTTGAGAATGACCCGGTTCGCTTCCGAACGTCCTAGAGTTCGGCTTGAGCCTGCCTTCAGGCTGCCTTCAGGCCGCCTTCGGGTCGCCTTCGGGTCGCCTTCAGCCGGACTGCTCGCGGAACTCGCCCGGAGTGCGGCCGACTTCGCGCCGGAAGAAGCGGCAGAAGTAGGCCGGGTCGGAGAAGCCGACCGCAGCCGAGATCTGACGGATCGTCATGTCCGTGCTGGTGATCAGGTGTTTGGCCTCCAGGGTCTGCTGCTCACGGATCAGCCGGGCCGGGGTGCGGCCGGTGGCCTCCTTCACCACCTCGTGCAAGTAGCCTGCGGAGACGCCGAGTTCACGGGCCATCGCGAGCACCGAGCGGTCGGTGCGGTCGGATTCGGCGATCAGCCGGGTGAACCTGCCGACCAGCGGGTGCCCGGCCGCGCGGGGCACCGCCGCCGCGTCGCGGCGGCGGGCCACCCGCAGCGCGCGCACCAGCAGGACGTGCAGCAGGGCCTGCAGCACGCTCGGCCCGCCGTCCAGCCCGGCCTCGTGCTCGGCGGTCAACTCCCGCAGGACGGACACCATTTCACCGTGCTCCCGGCGGTCCGGCCGGATCGCCCGGGCGGTCGCGAGGGAGCGCAGCAGGGCCAGGTCCTCGGGGTGCCGGTGCAGGAAGTCCTCGTTGAACAGCAGGACCCAGCCGTCGAGTCGGCCGGCCCCGCACCACCGGTGCACCTGCCCCGGCAGCACCGCGTACAGCACCGGCGGCTGGATCCGGTGCTCGACCAGGTCGATGACGTGCGTGCCGCTGCCCGCCACCACGTAGGCCAGCTCGTAGAACGAGTGCCGGTGCGGGAAGTCCGCCCGGGAGAGCGGCCCGATCGCGTCGAAACTGCCCGCCGCGAACGGCAGCAGCCCCGGATCGGGTACGTCCAGGTCGTGCAGTTCCAGGCCGGCGGCCGGTCGGAGCCTCATCCCGCCAGTGTGCGCAAGCGGCCCGCCGGGCGTCCAGTGGTCCAGACCAAGTGGCACGTACCGGCAAACAGGCCGGTACGTGGTGGCGGGCAGAGGGCGGGGGTAGGGAAAAGTCGACCACCGGGTGTCCGCCTGGACGTCATGACCGGACCCGGCCGCGGCACTGGAATGGAGGGGTGACAGACCCTCTGACGCAGCCCCTGGTTCAGCCTCCGGCCCGGCTCCTGGTCCGTGCCCTGCCCTGGCGCCTGGCCCGTTCCCTGCCCCGGCCCCTCGTTCGACCCGGCTTCCGGGGCCGGGAGCGGCGTGGGTGGTGGTGCGCGGGTTGGTTGGGCTGCGCGGGATGGGCGGGGCTGTTCCCGTTGCTCTCGCAGCTCGGGCCGCACCGGGTCTGGGGCGCCCTCGCCGCCGGTGGGTACCTGCTGGCTGCTGTCGTGGCACTGCTGCCCGGCGTGGCCGGGGCGGGGCGCTCCGGGTGGGTGGCACTCGGCGGGGCCGGGGTGCTCCCGCTCGCCCTGCTGGTCGGCGCCGGGTCCGGACAGAGCGAGGTGGCCGTGCTGGCCCGGGCCGGGGACCTGTTGCTGGCCCACGGTTCGCCCTACCTGGACGCCCCGGCGGGCCCCGGGGAGGTCACCCCTTACCTGCCGGGGATGGCCCTGTTCGGGTTGCCGCACGCGCTGCTGCGCGGGGGCGGGGCGGCGGGTGATCCCCGGTGGTGGTGCGCCGCGGCGTTCCTGGCGGCGCTGTGGGCCGCCTGGCGCGCCCTGTCCGCACGGGGCGGACCCCGGCGGGTGGGGGTGGTGGCGCTACTGGCCTCGCCGCCGGTGGCGCTGGCGCTGGCCGTCAGCGGGGTGGACCTTCCGCTGACCGGGCTGCTCTGCCTGGCCCTGGCGCTGGGCGCGGCCCGGCGGCCGACCGGGGCCGGTCTGGCCCTGGCCGCGGCGGGCGCGCTCAAGTGGACGGCCTGGCCCGCCGTCGCGGTGGTGGTGGCGCTGCTCGCGGCGACCGCCGGACGGCGGGCCGCGGCGCGCTGCGCCGGGGTGGCGGCGACCGGGACGGCGGCGCTGGTGGTGCCGTGGCTGCTGCGGGCGCCGGGGCCGTTGGTGTGTCAGGTCTTCGCGTTCCCGCTGGACCGGGGCGGGTGGCCCACTCCTGCGGCGAGCCCGCTGCCGGGGCGGCTGCTCGCGGACCTCGGTCCGGCCGGGTGGGGGCGGCCGTCGGGCTGCTGCTGCTCGGCGGGGCGGTGGTGGCGCTCTCGCTGCTGCTGCGCCCGCCCCGGTGCGCGGTCGCGGCGGCCGACCGACTGGCGGTCGGTCTGGCGCTGGCGTTCCTGCTCGCCCCCGCCGGACGCTTCGGCTACCTGGCGCTGCCGCTGTTCCTGTCCGTCTTCGTCCGACTGGCGGCCCGCCCCCGCTCCGGCTGAACCGCCCGCCCCCGCCCCGTTCCCGTCCGCTGCACCGCCGTGCCGCCGTGCCGCCGTACTGCCGCATGCCCAGCAACGACCTTGCCAGTAGCCGTAGTTGCCCTTTCGAAGGAGAACCATGGGTTCCACCTTGATCATCACCAATGACTTCCCGCCCCGGCAGGGCGGCATCGAGACCTTCGTGCACGCGATGGCCGTCCGGTTGGCCCGGGGCGGAGCGGGGGTGGTGGTGCTGACCTCTGCCGAGCCGGGAGCGGCGGAGTTCGACGCGGGGCTGCCGTTCCCGGTGGTGCGCGTGCCGGTGCGGATGCTGCTGCCGACGGCTCGGACGGCCCGGCGGGCGGTGGGGGTGATGGCCGAGTACGGCTGCGACCGGGTGTGGTTCGGGGCGGCGGCTCCACTGGCGGCGCTGGCCCCGGCGCTGCGGCGGGCGGGGGCGGAGCGGCTGGTGGCGACCACGCACGGGCACGAAGTGTGGTGGGCCCGGCTGCCGTTGGCGCGTCGCCTGCTGCGGCGGGTCGGTGCGCACTGCGATGTCGTCACCCACCTCGGCGAGTACACCCGCCGCCGGATCGCCCCCGCGCTGGGGCCCGGCACGGTGGGTGCGCAGCTGGTGCCGGGGGTGGATCCGGCGGTGTTCCGGCCCTCGGCGGCGGCCCGGCGGGCGGTGCGGGAGCGGTACGGGCTGGGGTCGCATCCGGTGGTGCTGTGTGTGGCGCGGCTGGTGCCGCGCAAGGGGCAGGACGCGCTGCTGCGGGCGGTACCGCTGATCCGGCGCGAAGTCCCGTCCGCAGTGCTGCTGTTGGTGGGTTCGGGCCCGGACGAACCGCGGTTGCGACGACTGGCCCGGCGCTGCCCACCGGGTTCGGTGGTGTTCGCGGGCGGACACGGGCACGCGGACACGGCGCGGTTCTACGCGGCGGCGGACGTGTTCGCGATGCCGTGCCGGACGAGGCGGGCGGGGCTGGAGGCGGAGGGGCTGGGCATCGTGTTCCTGGAGGCGGCGGCGAGCGGCCTGCCGGTGGTGGCCGGGCGTTCGGGCGGTGCGCCGGACGCGGTGCGACCGGGCCGGACCGGGACGGTGGTGGACGGCCGGGAGGTCGCCGAGGTGGCCGAGGCGGTGGTGGAGTTCCTCCGGGAGCCGCACCGGGCACGGGAGTTCGGGCGGGCCGGGCGGGAGTGGGTGGCACGGGAGTGGACCTGGGACGCCTCGGCCCGCCGCCTGGCCGAACTGCTGGCGGGAGGCGACGGATCCGCGGGTTGACCGGCCGTCAGGACACCTCCTCGGCCAGGTGGTTGCGGTAGGCGAGCACTGCCAGCACCCGGCGGTTGCCCTCCACCGGGTCCAGGTCGAGCTTCATGAAGATGTTCCCGGCGTGCTTGACCACGGACGCCTCGGTGACGGTCAGCCGCTGGGCGATGGCCTGGTTGTTCCAGCCCTCGGCCATCAGCCCGAGGACCTCCCGTTCGCGCGGGGTGAGGCGGCGCAGCGGGTCGTCGGCGGTGTGCTGGGCGAGCAGGATGCGCACCACCTCGGGATCGATGACGGTCTGTCCGGCGGCGACCCGTTCCAGGGCGTCGTGGAAGTCGCCGACCTCCGACACCCGGTCCTTGAGCAGGTAGCCGAGGCTGCCGAGGCCGGCGGAGCCCGCACCGAGCAGCCGGGTGGCGTAGGCGGTGGCCACGTACTGCGAGAGCACCAGGACCGGCAGGCCGGGATGGCGTTCGCGCAACTCCAATGCGGCGCGCAGCCCTTCGTCGCGGTGGGCGGGCGGCATCCGGACGTCGGTGACGACCGCGTCGGGCCGTTCGGCGTCGACGGCGCGGACCAGGGCGGTGGCGTCGCCGACGGCGGCCACGATCCGGTGGCCGACGCGTTCGAGGAGTTCGACCAGTCCGGCCCGGAGCAGGACGGCGTCCTCGGCGATCACGATCCGGAGCACGGGACCTCCAGGTCGAGGCGGGTGGGCCCGCCGGGCGGGCTGGTCACGGTCAGTCGTCCGTCCAGCACGGCGACCCGGTCGGCCAACCCCCGCAGGCCCGCTCCGGTGCCGGGGTCGGCCCCGCCGCGGCCGTTGTCGGTGACGGACAGCCGCAGCGTGCCCGCGTCGAGGGTGCCGCGGACGGTGATCTCGTCCGCTCCGCTGTGCTTGGCGGCGTTGGTGAGGGCCTCGGTGACGGTGAAGTAGGCGGCGCTCTCCACCGGCCCGGGCAGTCGCGGCAGGGGCAGTTCGAGCCGGACCGGGACGGGGTGGCGGGCCACCAACTCGGCGACGGCGGCCGGGAGTCCGTGGTCGGTGAGGACCTGCGGGTGGATGCCGCGGACCAGGGTGCGCAGTTGTTCCAGGGCGAGCCCGGCCTCGCCGCGGGCCCGGGTGACCAGGGCGGCGGCGGGGGTGTCGTGGCCGCGCAGTTCGAGCTCGGCCAGGCCCAGGGTCATGGCGAGGGCGACGAGTTGCTGTTGCGCGCCGTCGTGCAGGTCGCGTTCGATCCGGCGGCGCTCGGCCTCGAAGGCGTCCGCCAACCGGGCCCGGGAGCGGGTGAGTTCGACCACTCGGACGCCCAGGTCGGCGTCCCGCAGCCCCAACAACTGCTGGGCGAGCCGTACTTGGGCCCCGGCGAGCAGGGCGCCGCTGTACGCCAGGACGACCAGGCCGAGCAGGCCGACCGCGCTCGCCGCGAAGCCGTCCAGCGGGCCGGAGACCGGTCGGCCGGGCCACAGCATCACCGTGTCCGGGCTGACCGCGAGGATGAACACCGGGGCGGAGAGCAGGAGCAGGCAGAACGCCAGCGCGGCGGCGAACAGCAGCCCGGCGGCGGCGAGCACGGTGGACTGGACGAGCGCATAGCCGAGTTCGCGCCAGCTCGCCCGTTCCCGCAGCCGCCCGCGCAGCCCGTGCGCCGTGCTGTGGTGCGGGTCGGGCAGCCGCTCCGGTTCGACCAGGCACAGCCGCCACCGCTCCACCGCCCCGACCGGCACCCCGAGCAGCGCCGTCCACGCCAGCACCAGCACCCCGACGCCGAGCACCGACAGCCCGACCCCGACCAGCAGCCCGACCGCCAACGCGACCAGCACCAGCGCTCCCTGCACCGCGCCCGTCACCAGCAGCGCCCAGGCCCGCCACGGCCACCACGACACCAGGAACCGCACCGGCCGCCGCCGCATCGCCGCCCACACCGCGACACCCATCCCTCCGCTCCCCTCCTCGCTCCCGACCCTATAACCGATGGATGGGACGGGGGTCGATCCCCCACGGTGCGCCTGCGATCGGACCACGACGGCCCGGGGGTCGAGTGCGGGCGGCTCGCGCTCCTAGGATGGCCCGCGTGACGCACCCGCACCTCCCCTCCACTCCCCCGGCCGTGATCCCCGGCTACGACGGCGGGCCGTACCGGTACCGGCCCGAACTGCTGGACGACCACCTGTTCTGGGTGGGGCACCTGCACAACTGGTGCGCGGAGTTGGAAGAGGTGGAGGAGTTCGTCGAGGAGGCGGAGGACCTGGCGGCCGGGCGGTTGCAGGCGGGGCTGCTGAGCGGGGAGCAGTGGCCGGTGTTCACGGTGCCGCTGGCGGGCGGGTGCCTGCTGCACGTGGTGTACCGGGCGTTCGCCGAGGACGAGGGGATCGACTACCTGCTGCACCACCCGGAGTGGGACGCGGCCGAGCAGGTGGCCGCCGACGAGGGCTGCTTCAGCGGGCCCGGCCTGTGCTGGGACGAGTTGGTGGCCGCCGCGGACAACGGGCTGCCCGGCGGCAGCACCGCCGATCCGCACGCCCGGCTGCTCCTGCTGCTGCCCGCGTTCGGCGACGCGGACGCGCCCGCCGGGGCGGTCGACCGGCTGGCCGCCGCACTGCGGGCGCGGACCCGGTTCGCGGAGCCCGAACGGCTGGCCGCCGCGCTGCTGGCGGCCCAGGGGCCGTGCGGTGCGCCGCGCTGGCGCAGGGACCCGGACGGGGCGCTGGTCAACGACGGCGAGCACTCGCCCCGGTGCGCCCACGCGCTGCCCGCGGCCCGGCAGGAGCGGATCTCGGCGGCGCTGGCCGCCCGCTGAGGGCTCACGGGCTCGCGGGCTCAGACGAGCAGCAGTTCGCCGCAGGTCTCGGTGAGGACGGCGCGGGCGTCGGCGGGCAGGTCCCGGTCGGTGATGAAGCAGTCGAGGTCGGTGAGGGCGGCGAAGCTGCTGAGGCCGACGACGCCCCACTTGCTGTGGTCGGCGACGGCGACGGTGCGGTGGGCGGAGGCGATCAGGGCGCGGTTGGTCTGGGCCTCGGCGAGGTTGGGGGTGGTCAGCCCGGCGCGTTCGCTGACGCCGTGGGCGCCGATGACCAGCAGGTCGACGTGCAGGGAGCGGATCGCCTGGTCGGCGAGCGGGCCGACCAGGGCGGCGGAGCGGGTGGGGGCGCCGCCGGTGAGCAGCAGGGCCGGGCCGCCGTCGCCGCGGGCGCGGACGAGTTCGGCGACCGGCAGCGAGTTGGTGACCACGGTCAGGCCGGGGACGTCGAGCAGTCGGGTGGCGACGGCGTACGCGGTGGTGCCCGCCGAGACGGCGACCACGCTGCCGGGCTGGACCTGGGCGGCGGCGGCCTCGGCCAGGGCGGCCTTGGTGTCGGCGGCCAGGGTGGACTTGGCCTCGAAGGCGGGCTCCTCCGCGGTGGTGGTGCGGGCGACCGCGCCGCCGTAGACCTTGCGGACGGCGCCGGAGCGGGCGAGGGCGTCCAGGTCGCGGCGGATGGTCATGTCGGACACGCCGAGCTGGTCGACCAGTTCGGCGACCTTGACGGCTCCGTCGCGGCGGACCAGGTCGAGGATCAGGGCCCGGCGCTGGTCGGCGAGCAGTCCGCCGTCGGTCGTCACGGTGTCCTCCGGGTGGGGGTGCGAGTGGGACGGCGCTCAGCATAGTTCGCGGGGGCGGCGCACCGACCCTGTTCGAGTCTGGTGCAGTGTGTTTGAATGTGTTGACTATATCGCCTGATCGTCCGTGAACGTCCGCTGGAGCGCCCGATGACCACCGATGCCGCCACCGATGCCGCAGCCTCTTTCGCCTCCGCCTTCGGCGGCTCGCCCGACGGCGTGTGGGCCGCTCCCGGCCGGATCAACCTGATCGGCGAGCACACCGACTACAACGAGGGCTACGTGCTGCCCGCCGCGCTGCCGCACGCCACCCGGGTCGCGGCCCGCCGCCGGGAGGACGGCCGGGTGCGGGTGTTCAGCGCGCAGGGCGACGGCTCGGTGGCCGAGTTCGCGCTCGCCGAACTGGTGCCGGGCTCGGTGCCGGGCTGGGCCGCGTACCCGGCGGGCGTGTTCTGG
Organism: Kitasatospora sp. NPDC001540; assembly: GCF_042894345.1. Taxonomy (NCBI): domain Bacteria; kingdom Bacillati; phylum Actinomycetota; class Actinomycetes; order Kitasatosporales; family Streptomycetaceae; genus Kitasatospora; species Kitasatospora sp. NPDC001540. Next base: position 90,443 of record NZ_JBIAVO010000002.1, on the reverse strand, counting down.
GCGCTGGCCGAGGCCGGGCACCCGGTGGGCGGCGCCGACCTGGCGTTCTCCTCGGACGTGCCGACCGGGGCGGGCCTGTCCTCGTCCGCCGCGCTGGAGTGCGCGACCGCGATCGCCCTGGACGAGCTGTACGGCCTCGGCCTGGACGCCCCCGGCCGGGCGCTGCTGGCCCAGCGCGCCGAGAACGCCTACGTCGGGGTGCCGTGCGGCGCGCTCGACCAGATGGCGTCCAGCTGCTGCGTCGCGGGCCACGCGTACTTCCTCGACACCCGCACCCTCACCGGCCGCCAGGTGCCGCTGGACCTGCCCGCGGTCGGCCTGTCCCTGCTGGTGGTCGACACCCGGGTCAAGCACGACCTCGGCGACGGCGCGTACGCGGGCCTGCGGGCGGGCTGCGAGCGGGCCGCCGAGCTGCTCGGGGTGCGGGCGCTGCGCGACGTCGACGCGGACGGGCTGGCCGCGGCCGAGGAGCGGCTGCCCGCCGAACTGCGGCCGCTGCTGCGGCACGTGGTCACCGAGGACCGGCGGGTGCTGGACGCCGTGGCGCTGCTCGACGCGGGCGACCCGCGGGCGCTGGGCCCGGTGCTGACCGCCGGGCACGCCTCGCTGCGCGACGACTACCGGGTCTCCTGCCCGGAGACCGACCTGGCGGTGGCCGCCGCCAACGCGGCGGGCGCGCTGGGCGCCCGGATGATGGGCGGCGGCTTCGGCGGCTCGGTGCTCGCCCTGGTCGACACCGACCGGCTGGAGCAGGTCGAGCGGGCGGTGCGCGAGGCGTTCGCGGCGGCCGGGTTCGGCGAGCCGCAGGCCTTCCCGGCGGTGCCCTCGCAGGGCGCGCACCGGGTCGCGTAGGCCTCCGGCGACGAAAGAGGACCCGCCCGGCAGAGCCTGCCGGGCGGGTCCTCTTTCGCTGGGGCCTACAGCTCGCGCAGGGTGCGGGCCGCGGTCTCGGGGCGGACGTCGTTCATGAACGCCCCCATGCCGGACTCGGTACCCGCCAGGTACTTGAGCTTATCGGCGGTGCGGCGCAGCGTGAACAGCTCCAGGTGCAGGGCGAGTTCGGTGGCGGCGGGCCGGGGCGCCTGGTGCCAGGCGGCGATGTACGGGGCCGGTGCGGGGAAGAGCCGGTCGAAGCGGCGCAGCAGGTCGAGGTAGACCCGCGGGAACTCGGCGCGGGCGTCGGCGTCCAGGGCGGTCAGGTCGGCGACCCGGCGGTTGGGGTAGAGGTGCACCTCGTACGGCCAGCGGGCGGCGAACGGTACGAAGGCCGTCCAGTGCTCGCCCGCCAGCACCACCCGGGAGTCCGGCTTGCCCGCGGTGGCGCGCTCGGCGGCCAGCACGTCGTCGTACAGGTTGCGGCCGGTCGCGGCGAGGTGGGCGGCGGCGCGGTCCAGGGCGAGGGCGGTGCGCGGGGTGGTGAACGGGAAGGCGTAGATCTGGCCGTGCGGGTGGCCGAGGGTGACGCCGATCTCGGCGCCGCGGTTCTCGAAGCAGTACACCTGCCGGACGCCCGGGCGGGCGTACAGCTCGGCGGTGCGGTCGGTCCAGGCGTCCAGCACCAGGCGGGCGCGCTGCTCGGACAGGTCGGCGAAGGACGCCCGGTGGTCGGAGGTGAAGCAGACCACCTCGCAGCGGCCGGTGCCCGGGGTCAGCGCGTACGGGCCGTCCGACCAGGGGGCGACGTGGGCGGCGGAGGAGTCGGCGAGCGACGGGAAGCGGTTCTCGAACACCGCGACCTGGTAGTCCGCGGCCGGGATCTCGCTGAGCCGCCCCTCCCGCGACGGGCACAGCGGGCACTCGTCGGCCGGCGGGTGGTAGGTGCGGGCCTGGCGGTGCGCGGCGATGGTGACCGCGTCGCCGGTGAACGGGTCGACCCGCACCTCGGAGACGCTCGCGGCCGGTTCCAGCGGCCGCCGGTCGGGCGCCTCGCGCAGGACGGGCTGCTCGTCGTAGTAGATCAGTTCGCGGCCGTCGGCCAGTTCGGTCACCGTCTTGTGCACGGCGGCACACTCCTCGTGGTTCGGGTCGCGGCTCGGGGGCAGGAGGGGTGAGCCGATACACCGAACATCTTCGAACAGAGTGCACCACAATGCAACACCCCTCCGATCGGCGGACCGGAGGGGTGCGGCAGGAGGGGGCGGGGTTCAGGCCTTGGCGAGGACCTCGGTGACCAGGTCGCGGGCGGCGGACTGGACCTCGGCGAGGTGGTCCTCGCCGCGGAAGCTCTCGGCGTAGATCTTGTAGACGTCCTCGGTGCCGGAGGGGCGGGCGGCGAACCAGGCGTTCTCGGTGGTGACCTTGAGGCCGCCGATCGCGGCGCCGTTGCCGGGGGCGTGGGTGAGGACGGCGGTGATCGGCTCGCCCGCGAGGGTGTCGGCGGTGACCTGGTCGGCGTCCAGGGCGGCCAGCGCGGCCTTCTGGGCGCGGTCGGCGGGGGCGTCGACCCGGGCGTAGACCGGGTCGCCGTGGCGGGCGACCAGCTCGCGGTACAGCGCGGAGGGCGTGCTGCCGGTGACGGCGGTGATCTCGGAGGCGAGCAGGGCCAGCAGGATGCCGTCCTTGTCGGTGCTCCACGGGGAGCCGTCGCGGCGCAGGAAGGAGGCGCCCGCGGACTCCTCGCCGCCGAAGGCGACCGTCCCGTTCAGCAGGCCGTCGACGAACCACTTGAAGCCGACCGGGACTTCGAGCAGCTCGCGGCCGAGCCCGGCCACCACCCGGTCGATCATCGAGGAGGAGACCAGGGTCTTGCCGACGGCCGCCGCCGCGGGCCAGCCCTCGCGGTGGCGGTACAGGTAGTCGATGGCCACGGCCAGGTAGTGGTTGGGGTTCATCAGGCCGCCGTCGGGGGTGACGATGCCGTGCCGGTCGGCGTCGGCGTCGTTGCCGGTGGCCAGCGCGTACGCGTCGCGCTTGTCGATCAGCGAGGCCATCGCGTACGGGGAGGAGCAGTCCATCCGGATCTTGCCGTCCCAGTCCAGGGTCATGAACCGCCAGGTCGGGTCGGTGAGCGGGTTGACCACGGTGAGGTCGAGGCGGTGGGTCTCGGCGATCCGGCCCCAGTAGGCGACCGAGGCGCCGCCGAGCGGGTCGGCGCCGATCCGCAGGCCCGCGTCGCGGACGGCGTCCAGGTTCACCGCGGCGGGCAGGTCGTCGACGTAGGCACCTAGGAAGTCGTAGCGGCCGGTGGTGTCGGCGGCCAGCGCCCGGGCGTACGGGACGCGGCGGACGCCCTCCAGGCCCGCGGCGAGCAGGGCGTTGGCGCGGCGCTCGATCCAGCCGGTGGCGGTGGAGTCGGCCGGGCCGCCGTGCGGCGGGTTGTACTTGAAGCCGCCGTCGGCGGGCGGGTTGTGCGAGGGCGTCACCACGATGCCGTCGGCGAGGGCGGCGGGGCGGCTGCGGTTGTGGGTCAGGATCGCGTGCGAGACCGCCGGGGTCGGCGTGTAGCCGTCGGCGGTGTCCAGCAGCACGGTGACGCCGTTGGCGGCCAGCACCTCCAGCGTGGTGGCCCGGGCGGGCGCGGAGAGCGCGTGGGTGTCGATGCCGAGGAACAGCGGCCCGGTGGTGCCCTGTTCGGCCCGGTAGTCGCAGATCGCCTGCGCGGTGGCCGCGATGTGGTCCTCGTTGAAGGCGGCGCGCAGCGCCGACCCCCGGTGGCCGGAGGTGCCGAAGGCGACGCGCTGGGCGACGTCCTCCGGATCCGGCTGCAGTGCGTAGTAGTCCGTCACCAGGCGGGCGACGTCGATCAGGTCCTGCGGCTGCGCCGGCTGACCGGCCCGTGCGTGCACCATGTGGTTCTTCCCCTCGGTCGGTACGGCAAGGATGCCCGCCGACCATCATGCGGGCCACACCGCCCCGAGCGCGGGAACGGCGTGGACTCCCGGCCCCGGGAACGGAGGCACCCCGCCCGTCCGACCCGTCCGACCCGCGCGGACCGCGGGGCCGCTCGGTGCTGCTCGGCGTCAGTTCCCGCCGGACCGGCCGGACTTGACCGCGCTGACGCGGGCGCCTGCGTCCGGCCCGCCGGTCCCGGTTTGTTCCCCGGGCGGCGGGGCAGCCTACGCGGAGGCTGCGGGAAGGACCTCGGCGCAGTGCTGTCGCGCACGGACCGCCGCACGGGAACCCGCCGCACGCGGCGGCCGGGACGCGAGGGACGATGGCAGGTTCGAGGACGATGCTGCAGGGCGGGCCGACCCGGAACGGGGTCTACCCCGAGGGGGCGCTCCCCCCGGACTTCCGGCCCTGGCAGTTCCGGACCGGAAGGCACCGGGACCTCCAGTCGCCGAGCGTCTGCGACGGCACGGTGTACGTCTGCTCCCAGGACGGCGTCTGCTACGCCCTGTCCGCGGTGACGGGAACCGTGCGCTGGAGCACCACGATCGGCAAACGGATGGACTTCGCACCCCCCGTGGTCAGCGACGGCGTCGTCTGCGTCACCGACGACGAGGGAGGGCTGTACGCGCTCGACGCCGAGGACGGCCGGGAGCGCTGGCGCGACCACCACCGGGGTCGGATACGGCTCGTGGCCGACGACGGTGTGCTGTACGGGGTGGACTCCGCCTGGATGTACCACCGCGGCGCCAACCCCTCGAGCCTGTTCGCCTCGGACCTCGCCAGCGGCGAACCGCTCTGGAGGTCCAGGGTCTTCGACTGTTCCTCCACCCATCCCGCCCTCGCCGACGGGCGGATCTTCCACACCAGTGACGTCGGCGACCTGAGCGCGTTCGACGCCGCCACGGGCGACCGCCTGTGGCGGGTGAAGAGCGACAGCACTTGGGTGGGCATGTCCAACACCCCGTGCGTCGCGGGCGGGGTCGTCTACGCCGCCGTCCAGTCGACGCTGTTCGCGCACGCCGCGGAGGACGGCGAGGTGCTGTGGGCCCGGGCCTACGACGGGCTCGTCCGGGAGAGCGTCTCGGTGCTGGGCGACACCGTGTACTTCGGCACCAGGAGGTCGCGCCGGACGGGCTGCTACGCCGTCGACGCGGCCGACGGCGAGATCCGCTGGCACTCGACCGACCCCGGCGACGCCTCGGCCGTCGCCCTCAGCGGCACCTCGGGCTGGACCGTCTCCGGCCGGGACGTGCACTACCTGTGCGCCGTCGACCTGGCCACCGGCGCCCGGCGCTGGAAGCGGCACCTAGGCCCCGGGGGCGGCACCGTGCCCGTCCTGTGGAACGGCATCGCCGTCGTCTCGACCCACGTGGGCAGGGTGAGCGCCCTCGACGCCCGGACCGGACGGATGCCGTCCCGGTTCGCTCCCTTCGTCCGTGCCACGGGCGGCCGGTGACCGGGCAGGGGGCTACTTCTTGCGTCCGCCGCCGCCGCTGCGCTTGGGCTGGGCGGTGCGGGCGCCGCCGGTGCGCGAGCCCGGCTTGGGCTTGGGCTTGCCGCCCTGGCCGGCGCGCTGCTGGGACTGGGCCCCGGGCTGGCCCTTGGGCTGCGGGCGGGCGGGCTTCTTCGCGGACGGGCGGCGCTGCTCCTCGGCGGCGGCGGTGCGGCCGCGGGAGCTGTTGGCGGTGCGGCCGCGGACGATGCCGATGAACTCCTCGACCAGGTCGGTGGTGGCCTCCTCCGGCCAGGCGAGGGCGACCTGCGACTGCGGGACGTCGAGCAGGGGGCGGTAGGTCAGGTCGCGGCGGTGGTGCAGCCGGGCCAGCGACTGCGGGACGGCCAGCACGCCGACGTTGGCGGCGACCAGTTCGATCGCGTCGCCGGTGGTGGCGGGCCGTTCGAAGGCGGGGCGGCCGGGCAGCTCGGACCAGTCGAGGGTGTCGTCCTGCGGGTGGAAGACGATCTCCTCGGCGAGGTCGGCGACGGTGACCTCCTCGGCGGCGGCCAGCCAGTGGTCCTTCGGGAACACCACGACGGTGGTCTCGGTGTACAGCGGGATCGCGCTCAGCACCGCCCGGTCCACCGGCAGCCGGACCAGCCCGGCGTCCGCGCCGCCGGACAGCAGCAGGGCGTGCCCGTCGGCGGGCGTCGACTGCAGCAGTTCGAGCGGGACGTCCGGCAGCCGCTCCCCCCACACCCGCAGCCACTTGGTGGGCGTCACCCCGGGCACGTACACCAGGCGGAAGGAGGCGGGGGACGGCTGGTTCTCGGTCTCGGTCACGGGCTCCAGGCTAGCGGGCGCGGGCGGCGGGACAGCCGTGAGCTGGGCGGGGGGCGCGGCGACCGCGAGCGGCCGGGGCACGGGGCCGGGCCCGGAGCGGCAGGGTGCGCGGCGGCGGAGGCCGGGAAGGCCGGGGCGGTGGCGGGCCGGAGACGGCAGGGTGCGCGGCGGTACCGGAGGGGGGGCGACAGGCGGCGGGCGCGGACGGCGGGACGGCCGTGAGCTGGGCGGGGGCTCGTTCCCTATACCCTTGTCGTATGACTACGCCCAAGCCCAAGACCTCCCAGACCATGAAGCCCGCGACCGCGGCCAAGAAGCTGGGGATCTACCTGGCGGCGACCCCCGCCGAGTTCCAGGCGGGCGTCGTCTCCCGCGACGAGCTCAACGCGATGCAGGCCGAGCCGCCGCAGTGGCTGGCCGACCTGCGGCGCAACGGGCCGCACCCGCGGCAGGTGGTGGCCGCCCGGCTCGGCATCTCGGTCACCGGTCTGAACCGGGCCGGGATCACCGAGGCGCTGACCACCGAGCAGATCGACGCGCTGCGCGAGGAGGACCCGGAGTGGCTGCGCCGCGAGCGCGCGCTCCAGGCCGAGGTGCGCAAGGAGACGCAGCGGGTGCAGGCGGCGGCGGAGAAGGCCGCGAAGGTGAAGGCCGAGCGGGCCGCGGGCAAGTCCCTGCGCAAGTAGCAAGCCGCAGTGGCAAGTAGCGGGCGGCAACGGGCGCCGGGCGGCAAGTAGCACGATCCGATCGTCGCAGGGCCGTCCCGGTGCGGCGGCACTCTTTCGGATGACGCGCCCGTGGCATGAACGGCGTTGCGGGGTACGGCGGCTGACGGTCCGTCAGCATGGCGATCATGATGTCGCTACGCCGTACCGCCTCAGCAGCCCTCGTCGCCTGCACGGCCCTGCTGCTGCCGCTCGCCCCCGCCGCCGGTGCCGCCGACCGGCCCGGGCCCCGTTCGACCGAGGAAGCCGTCTCCGGAGTGCTGGACGGCATCCGGCAGGACCCGGCGCGCCTGGACGCCTTCCTGCGGGCGATGCCCAAGGGCGGCGACCTGCACAACCACCTCTCCGGCGCGGTCTCCACCGAGCTGCTGATCAAGCTGGCCGCGCAGGACGGCCTGTGCATCGACTCGGTGACCTTCACCTCGGCGACCGGCCCCTGCCAGGGCACCCTGCGCCCGGCGGAGGACGCGCTGGCGGAGGGCGATTTCCGCACCCAGGTGATCCGGGCCTGGTCGATGCAGGACTTCGCGCCGGGGCCGGAGTCCGGCCACGACCACTTCTTCGCCACCTTCGGCAAGTTCGGCGAGGCCAGCTGGCGCCACCCGGGCACCATGCTCGCCGAGGTGACCGACACCATGGCGGCGCAGCACCAGAGCTACCTGGAGACCATGCTGACCCCGTCCTCGGTCGGGGTGGCGAAGCTGGCCGGCGAGGTCGGCTTCGACCCCGACTTCGCGGCGCTGCGGCAGAAGCTGCTGGCGGACGGCCGGATGCAGGCGCTGGTGGACGGGGCCCGCACCGACCTGGACACCGCGCTGGCCGAGTACCAGGCCACCGAGCGGTGCGGCACCGCGCAGGCTCGGCCGGGCTGCTCGGTGACGGTGCGGGTGCAGTCCCAGGCCTCCCGGGCGTCCACCCCGGCGCGGGTGTTCGCGCAGTTGCTGCTGGGCATGGAACTGGCCTCGCAGGACGAGCGGTTCGTCGCGGTGAACCTGGTGCAGCCGGAGGACTACCAGTCCTCGCTGGACAACTACCAGCTCCAGATGGAGATGCTGGACTTCCTGCGTCCGCTCTACCCGAAGGCCCACGTCTCCCTGCACGCGGGCGAGTTGGTGCCCGGGCTGGTGAAGCCCGCGGACCTGGCCTTCCACATCCGGCAGGCCGTGCTGACCGGCCACGCCGAGCGGATCGGGCACGGCGTGGACGTCACCCACGAGGACGACTCGGCGGAGCTGCTGCGCACCCTGGCCGAGCGCAAGGTGCTGGTCGAGGTGCCGCTGACCTCCAACGCGCAGATCCTCCAGGTGGAGGGGCAGCAGCACCCGTTCCCGCTGTACCGCGCGTACGGGGTGCCGACGGCGCTGGCCACCGACGACCCGGGGGTGGAGCGGATCGACATCACCCACGAGTACGTGCGGGCGGCGCGGACCTACGGCCTGGGCTATCCCGAGCTGAAGGACCTGGCGCGCAACTCGCTGGAGTACGGCTTCGTGGCGGGCCGCAGCCTGTGGCGGGACCGCGACGGCTTCAAGCCGGTGCCGGAGTGCCAGGGGCGGACACTGGGGGCGGAGAACCCGACGCCGAAGTGCGCGGCGCTGCTGGCGGCCAGCCCGAAGGCGGCGCTGGAGTGGAAGCAGGAGGGGGCGTTCCGGGCCTTCGAGGCTTCGGTGCTGCACCTGAAGTAGCTCGGAGGAGGCACGGGTCGACGGCCCGCCGGGGGTGGTTCCCCCGGCGGGCCGTCGGCGTGCGCGGCGGGCTCGGTCAGTGGCGGCCGAGGTGGGCGCGGAGCTGGACGAGCGGCTCGGCGGCCTCGGGGTCACCGGCGGCGCGGAACATCGCGACGGCGGCGTCCAGGCGGGCCCGGGCGGCGTCGGGGCGGTCGAGGCGGTTGGCCTCCAGCAGGGCGGCGACCCGGATCGACTCGGCCTGTCCGTGGTGCGCGCCGGGACCGTAGGCGGCGAACGCGGCGACGGCCCGCTCCATCTCGGCCAGCGCCTCCTCGTTGCGGCCCAGGCTGCTCAGGGTGCGGGCGCGGGTGTCGTGCAGGGTGCCCTCGGGGCAGCCGCTGGCGAAGTCCTGGTCCTCGGCCGCGGCGGTGCGCGCCACCTCGGCGGCCTCGTCGAGCCGGGCCAGGGCCTGTTCGGCGGCTTCGGGGTGCTCGGGGCCGTGCCGGTCGGCGGTGTGGCGGGCCTGGCGCAGCAGCATGTCGAAGACGGCGTCGGGGTGCGGGGCGGTGCGGTGGCTGTCGAGGGCGCGCTGCCGGGCCAGGTCGGCGGCGGGCCACTGCTCGGCGGCGGCGAGGGTGGCGGCGGCCTCGGCGGCGACCATGGTGAGGATGTGCTTCTCCTCGAACCCGGCGACCCGGTCGGCGAGCAGCAGGTACTCCTCGGCGGCGGCCCGGGGTTCGCCGATCTCGCGCAGGCCGCGGGCCAGGGTCAGCCGGGCCTGGGCCTGCTCGCGGACGTCGAGTTCGGCGAACCCGGGCTCCAGCAGCACGGACTCCAGGACGGCGACGCCGTCGTCGGCGCGACCGGCGCTGCACAGCGCCTGGCCGAGCATGACGCGCGCGGAGGCGGCGTCGTCGGCCTCGCCGAGGCGGTCGTAGCGGGCGGCGGACTCGGTGAACGCGGCCGCGGCCTCGGCCGGGCGGCCCAGGCCGAGGTAGGTGCGGCCGAGGCCGTCGTGCACCCGGGCGGCGCCGGTGGAGCGGTCGCCGTACTGGGCGACCACGGCGGCGGCCCGCTGGAGGTACTCCTCGGCGGTCTTCAGGTCGCCGTTGTACAGGGCGAGTTCGCCGCGCTGGCCGTGGACGTGGGCGAGCCGCCAGGGGGCGGCGGCCTGCCCGACCAGTTCCTCGGCCTCGGCGATCATCCGGTCGGCCTCGGCGGCCGCGTCGCCGCCCTGCTGGTGGCGGCCGGCCAGGAAGCGGGCCCGGGCGCCCAGCAGGCGGGCGTTGGCCTGGCGGTGCGGGAAGCCGTACCGGCCGGCCTCGGTGTGGAGCAGCTCGAGGGTGGCCTCGGCCTCGGCGAGGGCGGCCGGGTCCGGGCCGGGGCCGTCGGGGCCGCCCTCGGCGGCGGCCGCGAAGACGGCGCGCATCTCGGCGTTGGCCTGCAGCTGCAGGACGGCGACCAGTTCGCGGCCGCCGAACGGGGCTCCGGCGGCGGCGAGTTCGGCAAGCCGGTCGCGGATCTCGCGGATCTGCCGGAGGTCGCCGGGCCGGTCGCCGTGGGGGCCGAGTCGGCGGGCCCGGGCGCCGAGGGCGCGGGCGGTCAGCCCGGCCTGCTCGAACAGTTCGGCGGCCTGGGCGTACAGCGCGTCGGCCTCGGCCTCGGGCAGCCGCTCGTCGAAGGCCCGTTCCAGGGCGAGTTCGGCCCGGAGCTGGGCCAGCGGGCCGAGGCCGCTCTGCTCGGCGTCCTCGGGGTGGCGGTGGTCGGGAGCCTCGATCAGGGCGCCGATCCGGTTCCAGTGCAGGAGCGCGTCGGGGTGGTTGGTGTTGCTCAACTCGCGGGCCTTGGCGACGAGTTCGACAAGGTCGACGGGCTCCTCCGGGCTGCCGGACGGGGCTGCGGCGGGGGCCGGGAGCGGGGTGTCGGCGGGGGCGGCGGCGCGCAGGCCCAGCGGCATCGGCTCGGCGAACAGCGGGGTGCGGGCCAGCCGGGCGCGGCGGGCCCCGCCGACCGCACCGGTGCCGTTGCGGGCGTCGAAGCGGGCCGCCAACTCGTCGCCCTCGGTGCGCAGTTCGGCGTGGAGCTGGGCGGCGGTGCGGTGCGCACCGGGCGGCCCGGCCACCGGGACGTCGCCGTGGCCGTCCTCGACCAGGCGGCCGAGCAGGAGTTGGGCGCCGGTGAGGAAGTGCAGCCGGGAGAGCGGGTCGCCGTGCCGGTCGAAGAGGTCGCGGTTCTCGGCGAGGATCTCCAGGCCGCGCGGCTCGTTGCGGGTGAGCGCGCAGAACTCCAGGTGCAGGCCGATCACCCGGGCGGCGCCGGAGCGGCCGCGGGCCCAGCGGTAGCCGGTCAGGTGCGCGGAGCGGGCCTCCTCGACCCGGCCGGTGCGCAGCAGCGGCAGCAGCGCGAGGGCCCGGCTGACGTGCGGCTCCTCGGAGCAGGAACGCTCGCCGGAGAACACCGGCTGCCAGATCTCCAGGGCCCGCTCGTCGTCCCCGAGGTCGACGAAGTGCAGGGCCTGGTCGCGCAGTTCGCAGGCCTGGCAGTCGCTGTAGCGGGAGCGCCAGCGGGTCGCCCACAGCTCGAAGGCGTCCTGCACGCCCTCGCCGGTGTGCGCGGCGAGCCGGTACTGCCGGGCGTAGTAGGGCTGCAGGTCGTGGCCCTGGGCGAGGTAGTGGCTGCGCAGTTCGCCGTGCCAGCGGCGGACCGCCTCCAGCGGCACCTCGGGGACGCTCAGCAGTGCGCTGGCGACCCACTTGTAGCGCCAGTCGGTGGCGTGGTTCTCCCAGTCGCCGAAGCTGTCGGGGTGCTCCTTGCGGAGCTTGGCGATCCGGGCGAAGGCCACCGGCAGCTTGCGCTGCTCGGCGTCGTACTCGTAGGCCTCGGTCAGCTCCAGCAGGGCGACGGCGAGCAGTTCGGGGTCGTCGAACTGCTCGGCGGCGTCGACGAGTTCCTCGGCGGTGACGGTGCGCTGGCGGCCGTACGGGAGCTGGTCGTTGTCGCGCAGGGCGGCGCGGACGGCGTCGATGGTGTCGAGCATCACGACTCCTGGGGCGGCGTGGCGGGCGGGTTCTGCGCGGCGGGCTCGTGGCCGAGCGTGGCGTGGTCGAGCAGGGCCAGGAAGGAGCGGTTCAGCAGCGCGGACTCGCTGGCCTTCAGCGGGCGGCGGGTGAGCAGCAGGGCCTGGCCGTACAGCGCCTCGACGGTGGTGACCGCCAGCTCGCGGTGCCGGATCCCGGCGGCCCGGCGCACCAGCGGGTTGAGGTGGTTGAGGACGAGTTGGGCGCGGGGCGCGGAGCTGCCCAGCGAGCCGAGGATGTCGGCCCACAACCCGTCGGCCTGGTCGGCGAGTTGGGTGCGGGTGCGTTCGTGCCGGGCTTCCCGGTCGTCGAGCAGCAGGGCGGGGGCGCTGCTGGGGTGGAAGGTGCGCAGCGCGACGTCGCAGTCGAAGCGGCCGAGCACCTCGCGGGCGGTGGCGAGGAACGCGGCGGCGGCCAGTTCGGTGGCCGGGTCGACGTTGTCGAGGTGCGCGGTGACGGTGGCCGGGTCGAGGTCGGCGACGGTGATGCCGGTGCGGATCTCGGGCAGCCGGTGCACCAGGTCGCGGTCGTAGGTGTAGCCGCCGTTGATGACGCCCAGGCCCGCGGCGCCCGCGATCGGGGCGACCTGGCGGAACTCCTCGACGGTGCGGGTGACCAGGACGACCGGGTGGGCGCGGGCGAACTCGTCCAGCGTGACGTTGCCGTCGGTGGTCTCGAACGGCAGCCAGGGCAGCAGCATCCGCAGCAGCTGGTCGTCGTGCCGGGCCAGCGACTTGACGGCCAGGTGGTGCACCGACAGGAAGCGGTGCAGCAGGCCCGGGTCGCTGGCGGACAGGTCGGTCAGCCAGTCGCGGATCCGCAGGCCGAGCGCGTCGCGGACGGCGGCGAGCGTCTCGTCCGCGTACAGCGCCTCGCGGGAGGCGGTGGGGCGCAGCCGCTCGGCGTCGACCACGCAGCGCACGAAGAACGCCCACTCGGGCAGCAGTTCGTCGGCCTGGTCGGAGAGCAGCATGCCCTTGAGGTGGACCCGGTGCCCGGCCCGGCGGGACGGCGGGACGGCCTCGGGCAGCACGTAGGCGACGCCGCTGAGGCCGACCAGCGGCAGGTCCAGGTCGATGGTGTCGAGCGGGGTGAAGTCGAAGGTGTCGCGGCAGTGCGCGGTGAGCGCCTCGCGCCGGGCGGCGGGGTTGCCGTAGCGGCGGGCCCACGGCGCGGGGGTGTCGTTGACCTGCGTGGCGCGCCCGGCGCCGTCGACCACGGTGACCTGGTGGCGCAGCAGGCTGCCGTAGTGGCGGGCGAGTTCGAGGACGCGGCGGGGGGAGGTCCACTCCTCGGCGTCGGTGCGCGGGGTGAGGGTGACGGTGGTGCCGGGCTCGGGGCGGGCCCCGGCGGGCAGCGTGGTGATGGTGTAGCGGCCGTCGGAGCGGCCGCGCCACTCGACCACCGGCGCGTCGGGGGTGCGGGCGGAGCGGGTGGTGACGGTGATCTCGTCCGCGACGACGAAGCAGGCGAGCAGGCCGATGCCGAACTGGCCGATGAACTCGGATCGGGCGTCGGCGAGTTGGCCGGCGTCCAGGTCTCCTTCGGCGGTCCGCTTGGAGCTGCGGCCGATGGTGGCGAGGAAGGTGTGCACGTCCGCCTCGGTGAGGCCGACGCCGGTGTCGGAGACCGAGAAGGCGTCGCCCGCGGTGACGGTGATCGCGGCGGGCGCGGCCGGGTCGAGGGCCTGCCGGGCGGTGATCGCGTCGACCGCGTTCTGCAGCAGTTCGCGCAGGTAGACGCGGGGGCTGGAGTACAGGTGGTGGGAGAGCAGGTCGACCAGGCCGCGCAGGTCCACCTGGAAGGTGTGCGCGCTGGGGTCGTTGGGGGTCACCGGGGCTGGTCCTTCGGCTGGTGCGGGCGGAGGTCGGTCGGGGCGGGGGCCGGTGCGGCGGGGCTCGGCACTGCGGGGCGGGGTCCGGTACGGCGGGGTCCGGTACGGCGGGGCGGGGTCAGCGTCCGGCGCACTGCAGGCGGGTGCGCTGGTACACCTCAGCCGGGTCGCCCCAGTAGGCCCAGGGCAGTTCGGTGGCGAGGTCGCCGAGTTCGGTGAGGAGCAGGTGCGCGGCGGCGGGCTGCCCGGAGAGCGCGAACGCCATCGCGAACTCGTTGTGGGTGACCACCCAGTCCCGGGCGCGGACGTAGTCGGGGTGCCGCACCGAGCGGTCGGCGGCCTCGTGCAGTTCGGCCCGGACGTGCTCCTGGCCGATGTACGCGGCGTCCTCCTCCGGGGGCAGCGCGAGCCAGTGCTCGATGTGCGCGCGGGCGACCAGCTCGCCGTGCGGGCTGCCCTCGGGGGCGGCGAGCATCGCGCGGCGGGCGAAGGCGTGCATCTGCTCGTGCGAGCCCTGCCACTTCTCGCACAGCTGCTGCAGGCGCTGGCGGTGCGAGGCGAGGTGGCCGGGGCTGCGGCGCAGCGCGGCCTCGAAGCGGTGGCGGGCGGCCTCCTTGTCGAGGGAGGCGCCGCGGCCGCTGCGCTGCAGGAAGTACCAGGGGCCGAGCAGGGCCGGGTCGAGCTCGGCGGCCCGGTAGAGGTGCTCCTCGGCGCTCTCCAGCCGGGCGTGGAAGGTCTTCCACTGCTCCTCGGTGACGTCCCTGGACCGGCCGGAGGTGCGCGCCTCCCAGGCCCAGGCGACGTGCCGGGCGCCCTGCACCAGTTGCAGCAGCGGGTCGTCCGGGTTCGCCTCCAGCGCCTTGCCGACCAGCACCTCGGCGCCCGGGACGTCGGCGACGGCCTCGACCATCAGCGTCAGGTCCTCCTGGCCGTCGGCGGTGTCGAGGATCGCCCGGGCGGCGGGCCAGGAGCCGACCCCGACGAAGGCGCGCAGCTTGGCCAGTTCGGCGTCGCCGAACGCCGGGTCGATCCGGGGGCGCCCCTGCGCGCCCGCGGCGGGCCGCGCGTCCGCGGCCGCCGCGCGGTCGCCACCGGTGTCGCTGCGGCCGAGCAGCCGTGCGAACAGTCCCATTGCCGGGTCCCCTCCGAAGTGCTGTGCGTTCCCGTCGGGGCGCGCGCGTGGCACGCCCCGGATCGAGATTCCTATCACGTCCGTGCGACAGGTGTGCGAAGGGTTTTCCGGGACGGGGAACTGTCGGGCACACGCGCGTGCACCACCAGGGGCCCGGGGAACGGCGGGCTCGGGGCTGCTCACGGTGCACTGCCGGTGCGTGCCGTTGCTTCGGGTTCTGTTCAGGCGGCCCGAAGCAGCACGGACCTTCGGTGGGCTCCGGCCGCCAGCAGCTCGGACTCGCCGTTCCCCGAGCCCCTGACGGGGCTCCCTGGCGAGGCTCTCTGACGGGTCTCTCACTCGGTCGCGTGCACGGCCCGTCCTCCGACGTAGGTGCGCAGGACGCGGGTGGCGGCGATCTCCTCGGTGGGGGCGGCGAAGGGGTCGCGGTCGAGGACGACGAGGTCGGCTAGGTTGCCGGGGCGCAGGACGCCGGTGTCGTCGAGGTGGTTGAGGTGGGCGGTGCCCGCGGTGTAGGCGGCGAGGGCGGTGGCCAGGTCGAGGCGCTGTTCGGGCAGGAAGACCGGGGTGTCGGGGGCGGCGCCGGGTTCGCGGCGGTTGACGGCGACGTGGAGGCCGTCGATCGGGACGGGGCTGGAGACCGGCCAGTCGCTGCCCGCGGCGAGGGTGGCGCCGGTGCGCTGCAGGGCGCCGAACGGGTACTGCCAGGTGGCGCGTTCGGGGCCGAGGAAGGGGATGGTGAGTTCGTCCATCTGCGGTTCGTGGGCGGCCCACAGCGGCTGGATGTTGGCGATCGCGCCGAGCGCGGCGAACCGGGCGAGGTCGTCGGGGTGGACGACCTGGAGGTGGGCGAGGTGGTGGCGGTTGCCGCGGCGGCCGTTGGCGGCGATCGCGGCCTCGACCGCGTCCAGGGCCTCGCGGACGGCGCGGTCGCCGAGGGCGTGGAAGTGCACCTGGAAGTCGAGCGCGTCGAGGGCGGTGACGTGCTCCTCGAGGGCGGCCGGGTCGACGAAGCTGAGGCCGCTGTTGCCGGTGGCGCAGCCGCAGCCGTCCAGGTAGGGGGCGGTGAGGGCGGCGGTGAAGTTCTCGGCGATGCCGTCCTGCATGATCTTGATCGAGCTCGCCCGGAACCGGCCGTGGCTGAACCTGGCGCGGCGGGCGACGAGTTCGGGGATCTGTTCGGCGCCGCGCTCGCGGTCCCACCACAGGGCGCCGACCACCCGGGCGGTGAGGGTGCCGTCCTGGGCGGCGGTGAGGTAGGTGTCGGACGGGTCGGGATTGCCGCCGAACTCGCCGAGCAGGGCGTCCTGCCAGGCGGTGATGCCGAGCGAGTGCAGCATCGTCTGGGCGCGCAGCAGGCCGTCGAGGCGGTCGGCGGCGGTGGGGTCGGGGGCGTGTCGGCCGACCAGGCCGACGGCGCCCTCCTGGAGCACGCCGCTGGGGGTGCCGTCGGCCTCGCGCTCGATCCGGCCGTCGACGGGGTCGGGGGTGTCGCGGGTGAGTCCGGCGAGTTCGAGGGCGCGGGTGTTGGCCCAGGCGCCGTGGTGGTCGCGGTTGGAGAGGAGGACCGGGCGGTCGGGGACGACGGAGTCGAGCAGTTGCCGGGTGGGCAGGCCGCCGTCGAAGCTCTCCATCGACCAGCCGCCGCCGGTGATCCACTCCCTGTCGGGGTGGGCGGCGGCGTACTCGGCGATCCGGGCCAGGTAGTCGGCGACGGTGACGGTGCCGGTGAGGTCGCAGGCGGCCATCTCGATGCCGCCGTAGACGGCGTGCACGTGGGCGTCCTGGAAGCCGGGGATCAGCAACTTGCCGTGCAGGTCGACGACTTCGGTGCCGGGGCCGATCAACTCCCGTACCTCGTCGTGACCCACCGCGGTGATCCGCTCGCCGGTGACGGCCAGCGCGCTCGCCCGGGTGCGGGCGGCGTCGCCGGTGTGGATCGGCCCGCCGGTGAAGACCAGGTCGGCACGGTTCATGGGTGGTGCTCCGTTTTCGTTGCGGGGTACGGGAGTTGACGGTACGTCAGGCTGCGGTGGCGGGTTCCGCCCCGGTGTCGGCGCCGGCCCGGTCGGTGGCGCCGGTGAAGTACGGCGAGCGGCGGACCCAGCACGACCAGGCCGCGGCGGCCAGGCCGGAGGCGATCATCAGGACGGGGACGGTCAGCTCGAACCAGCCGTTGTAGGCGGTCAGTTCGAAGTGGTCGGTGGAGTCGTAGAAGGTCCAGGCGAGGTAGCCGCCGACCAGCAGCAGCACGACCGCGCCCAGCAGCGGGGCGACCACCGCCTTGAGACCCTCGAGGAGGTTCTCGCGCAGCAGGTGCCGGAAGCGCACCGCGGAGGCGACGGCGACCAGCGCGTAGTAGAGGGCGACCACGATGCCGATGGCGTTGACGGTGGCCGCGATCAGTTCGGTGACGGTCGGGATGGCCAGCGCCAGTCCGGCCAGCGCCAGCGCGATGCCGGTGATCAGCCACGTCCCGGCGGCGGGGGTGCGGTGGCGCGGGTGCAGCCGCGTCCAGACCTTGCCGAGGGTGCCGTCGCGGCCCATCGCGTAGGTGCCGCGGGCGGTCGGGATGACCGCGGCCTGCAGCGAGGCGGCGGCGGAGAAGGTCAGCGCGACCAGCGGCAGGGCGGCCAGCGGCTGGTCGGCGAGCCTGTCGGCGAAGTACGCCAGGCCGGTGGCACCGTGGTCGGCGAGTTCGTCGATCGGCAGCACCCGCTGGAAGGCGGTGCCCGCGAACAGGAACAGTCCGAGCATCAGCAGCAGCGACAGGAAGCCGCCGCGGGTGGCGTCCTTCGGGTCGCGCACCTCCTCGCCGACGCTGAACACCGACTCGAAGCCCCAGTAGCAGAACACCGCGAGCACCATGCCCTGGGCCAGCGCCGCCGTCGACGGGATCTCGAACGGGTCGTACCAGGACAGGCTGAACGGCTGGTCCCCGGCGAACAGGCCGTAGCCGCAGAACCCGATCAGCACCGCGTACTCGAAGACCAGCAGGTACTTCTGCAGCTTGGCGGCGAGGTCCAGGCCGCGGACGGCGACCACCGTCGCGGTGAGCAGCACCAGCATGCCGATCAGCGTGCACTGGAAGCTGGAGTCCGGGTCCAGCCGCACGCCGGGCAGCGCGTGCAGGCCCGCCGTCCCGGCCAGCTGGATGATCGCCGAGCCGGTGACGGTGGTGGTGTACGCCATGAAGACGACGGTGGTGACGATGTTGACCCAGCCGGTCAGGAAGCCCAGCCACGGGTTGAGCGCCTTGCCGACCCAGCGGTACGAGCTGCCCGCGTCCGGTTCGACCCGGTTGAGCTGCCCGTAGCCGCAGGCGATGCCGAGCACCGGCAGGAAGGCCAGCAGCATGATGGCGGGCAGGTGCAGGCCGACCACGCCCGCCATCAGGCCCAGGCCGATGCCGATCGAGGTGGTGGCGGCCGTGCTGGACGCGGCGATCACCACCGCCGCGCCGACGCCGACCGACCTGCGCATCGCGTCCGGGCCCGCGGGGGAGCCGCCGCCGGAACCGCCGTCGGGGACGAGGCCCCGGTCCTTGACCGTCGTTGCCAAAGGATCACCGCCGAGAGGTGTCGTGGGGGGACGCCCGCGGGCGGGCGCCGGGTGAGGGATGCGCCGGAGCGGTGGCGCGGGGGGTGCACTGGTCGCCGGCGGGCGTCGCGGGCTCGGCGCGCCGGGTGGGGGCCACCGGCGGGGTGACCGCCGGTAGGGACGCCATGAAACCCCCGCCCCCGTAGAACGTCAATGCTGTTGTCGTAAGGGCGGATGGCCTAGGCTCACGGCCCATGACCGACCGCCCCGACCGCCCCGAGCGCTCCGACCGCGTCGTCCCCGAGACCGCGCGCCGCCGCCGACGCCCCACCAAGCAGGGCACCGTGCTCTCCGAACAGGTCATCGTCGACACCGCGCTGCGGCTGGTCGGCCAGCACGGCGCCCAGGCCTTCACCGTCCGCCGCCTGGGCCTGGCGCTCGGCGCCGACCCCAGCGCGATCTACCGGTACTTCCACAGCACCGACGACCTGCTGCTCGCCGTCGCCGACGAACTCATCGGCCTCGGCCTGGACGGCTGGCGGCCCACCGGCGCCTGGCGCGCCGACCTGCGCGAGGTCGGACTGCGCATCCACGCCCGCTCGCTGGCCCACCCGCAGGCCGCCGTCCTCGCCGCGTACCGCACCACCGGCCGGGCCAACGAGATCCGCGCCATCGAGACCATGCTCGGGATACTCCGCGAGGCCGGGTTCCCCGACCCCGACGCGGTCAGCCTCTACCACGCCTTCATCGACCAGGCGCTGGGCTTCGCCGTCCTCGACTCCGCCGCGCTCGCCCTGCCCGCCCCCGCCCAGCACGCCGACAGCGGCGTCTGGGACACCGCCTACCGCGGCCTCTCCCCCGACACCCACCCGCACATCGCCGCCACCGCCGACCTGCTCGCCGCCGACATGCGGCGCAGCGCCTACCCCCTCGCCCTCGACCTGCTGCTCGACGCCCTCGCCGCCCGCCTGCCGTCCTGACCCGGCCCGCCGCGCCCGCGGGGCGCTCTGGCACCATCGGGTCGCATGGCCGTCCCGCACCCCTCCGGCGAGTTCGAGATCACCACGCTGTACTCCGTCCCCGACGACGCCTGGTACCTGGAGTTCGACCACCTCCCGAGCGGACGCACCACCCTGATGCCGGCGATCGTCCCCGACGAGGACCCGGCCCGGGAGCCCGCGGTGTGCACCTGCTCCCCCGACGGCGCCGAGCACCTCGACATCCCGGTGCCGGTGCTGCGCTGGTACCTGGAGCAGGTCGAGCGGGAGATCGAGACCTCCCGGGCCTGGATGCGGCTGCGCCCCGAGATCGTCGCCCTGGTCAAGGAGCTGCGCGACGAGTACGGCGGCGGCATCGACGACGGGCAGTACCCTCCGGTCCTCGCCCGGCTGCGCGCCGAACTCGCCCCGGACGACCTCGCCGACGTCCTGCAGCACGCCTTCGGCCGGACGCCGGAGGACTGACGCCGGAGGGCCTCCGGCCGCCGCGGCCTTCGCCGACACCTGCGGCGACCCGGTCCAGATCGTGCACGCCCCGTAGCGGTGGAACCCGCGCGCCCGCCCGGCCGGTCTCCGCTACCCTCCCCCCATGATGATCGAGGGGGCGCGCCCGGGCGGCGCGAGCTGGTGGGGGACCGTCGCGGAGCGCGCCCGGGCCTGCGGGTGGCAACTGCTGGCGGTGGTGGCGGTGTTGACGGCGGTCCGGCTGGTTGTCGTCGAGCTGGTCGTGTACGTGGTGCCGCCGTACCCGTGGACGCGCGCGGTGCACATCGTCCTGGAGGCCCTGCTGCTGGCGTGCGAGTACGGCCTGGCGATGCGGCTGCTGGCCCTCGGACCGCTGTTCGCGGCCGTACTGCGGGTGCCGCCGCGGCAGTTGGGCCGGATGGCGCTGTGGTCGTCGCTGCTGTCGGTGCCGGTGCTGGCCCAACTGCTGCTGGCCCTCTACCCGGTGGTGGCCTTCGACCTGTACCGGGGTCCGGTGGTCCTGGTGCTGCTGCTGGCGGCGTTCGGCGGCCTGGTGACCGCGCCGCTGCCCGCGGCCGTGTTCCTGGAGGGCGGCGGGCTGCGCGCCTCCTGGCGTCTGCTGTGCGGCAGTTGGGTGACGGCGCTGCGGCTGGGCGCGATCGCGTTCGGTGCGTTCCTCGCCGAGAGCCTGGTCCAGGAACTGTACGCGGAGGCCTTCTTGGGGAGCGACTCCCCGTTCCTCGCGCTGACGGTGCAGGAGTTGGTGGCCCCCGTGCACGTCCTGGCCGTGCTGGCGCTGTACGCCACCTACCTGCGCTCGCCCGCCGCCCGGCCCGCCGTGCCGCTCGCCGGGCCGTCGGCCGCGCCGTCCGCGTACCCGCCGGTGGAGGCGGCGTTCGGGCGCTGAGGACGGATCCGGGACGCGCGCGATGGGGGGCCGCCGGGGCTCGCGGTGGCGATTCCCCGGTCTCCCGGGCGGGTTGGTATGTTCTCCGACCGTCGTCACCGTCACCGCTGTCCCACGGGGGGATTCCTTGAGCACGCGCAACCGTCGACTCGCTGCCGCCGCAGGTCTGCTGACCGTCGCCCTGACCGCCACCGGGTGCGGTCCGGACGACAGCTCGGGCACCGGCTCGGGCAGTGGCTCGACCACCACCACCGTCGCTGCCGCAGCCGGCTCTGCCACCGCGTCCGCCCCGTCCGCCCCCGCGAGTGGTACCGCGAGCGGTGCCGCGTCCGAGCCCGCTGCCGCCGCGCCGGTCGACGGACAGGCGGTCAGCCCCTCCGACGAGGCCGCGTTCGAGAAGGCCAGCATGGACACTGCGGGCTGCGCCGCGTACTACAAGACGCACCAGGTGCTGCTGGTCACCTCGGCGGCGGGCAGCCAGATCAAGGGCACCAAGGTGAAGACCGAGTGCAGCCAGTACGGCCTGCGGTTGGACACCTCCGGCCCGGGGACCACCTTCAAGGTCGCCGCCGACGCCTCGGTGACCATGTTCGTGAAGCCCAGCGACAACAAGACGGGCTTCCCGCGCTACACCGCGCAGAAGGTGTCCTTCGCCGAGTACGCGAAGACCCGCAAGCCCTGCTTCGACATCCCCGACCCGGACAACCGGCCGGCCGGCCTGCTGTGCGGCCCGCTCTTCATCTACAGCACCGACGGCAGCGGCACCGTCACCTCGATGCACGAGACCTGGGAGGTCGTCGACTGACGGCGGCGCCCGGCGACGGCCGGCGGTTCCGGTCCCGTCGCGATCGGCCGTCCCCCCTCCGGGTCTCCGGGTGGAGGGGCGGCCCGTGGCAGGATCTTGCGGGGATCTGTCAACGGTGCTGCTTGTTGCTCAAGATCACCTTGCGGAGGATGGGCGCGTGTCCGGCCGTCGGCGGATGCCCGAATCCCTAGGAGAGAACGATGGCTCTGGAGATGCGCGACCACTGCGAGAAGTGCGGGGCCGCGGAGCTGCCTCCGGAGGCGGCGGCCCGGATCTGTTCGTACGAGTGCACCTTCTGTCCGGCCTGCAGCGAGGCCATGCGGCACGTGTGCCCCAACTGCGGTGGTGAGCTGGTCCCGCGGCCGCGCCGCGCACAGGTCGGCAGCGTGGCCTGAGCCGGAAGCCGCTCGAGGATCGTGCGTCCCGTTCCCCGGAGGAACGGCGGCCTAGGATCGGGCCGTGACGGCGCACTCCGAGGACGCCCGGCGCCCTGTGCGGCACACCTCGCGCGTCCTGCTGCTCGACGACCGGGACCGTCTGCTGCTGTTCCGCTCCCGCGACCCGCGGCCTGGGAGCGGGCGCTGGTGGTTCACCGTCGGCGGCGGTACGGAGGAGGGCGAGGACCCGTCGGCCGCCGCCGCCCGGGAGTTGCGCGAGGAGACCGGGCTCGACCTGCCCGCCGAACGCCTCGGCCCGCCGGTCATGACCCGCGCCACCAGATTCACCTTCGACGGCCGCCCCTTCCGGCAGTGGGAGGAGTACCGGCTGCTGCGCCTCACCGCCGCCGAGACCGCCGCCGTCCGGGTCGACCCCGGCGAGGCCAGGTTCGGCCACCACTGGTGGAGCGTCGCGGAGTTGGCGGCCACCGACCAGGTCATCCGCCCGCACAACCTGGCCTCCCTGCTCACCGACCTGCTCCGCGACGGCCCGGGCCCGACCCCGCTGGACCTCGGCGAGGTCGACGACGACGCGGACCTGGCCCGCAACTGAGCCCCGCCCGGCGGGCGTTGCGGGCGGGGCGGACGAACTCCGGTGGCCGAGGGCCCCGTCGCGGTGCCATCCGACCGGACCGGCGCCCGCGGCACCGAACTCCTTGCGTACGGCGCGGTCGGGCGGGTGCCGTCAGGCGGGTGCCGTCCGGACGGGGCGGTCGGTGAAGGCCAGGAGCAGGGTGGCCGCGACGGGGAGGGCGACCATGGCGCGGAGCAGACCGCTCTCGGGGTAGGTGTCGTGGCGCAGGTGCAGGGCGAGCCAGGCCGCGGCCAGGCCGGTGGCGCAGGCGAGGGCGAGCGGGAGGGCGGCCGCGCGGACGCGGCGGTCGGCGAGGGCGGCCAGGGCCACCAGCAGGGCTGCGGCGGCGGAGAGTTGGGGGTGCGCGTAGCCGAGGCCGTAGCGGACGGCGAGGGCCGGGGGCAGGAACAGCACCAGCGTCCGGTGCAGCAGGACGGTGAGTGCGGCGATGCCGGGGCCGGGGGCGGTGGGGCCAGGGGTGGCGGGGCGGCGGTCGTGCGCGGTGGCGGCGAGGACGGCCAGGGCGAGCGCGGCCTCGGGCCAACGGCCGGACAGGTGGCGGAGGTTGTAGAGCAGCGCGGTGTCGTAGACGACCATCACGAGCGTACCGACGGCCCACAGTTCGGCGGCGAAGCGCAGCAGCCCGAGGGGGCCGGGGCGCCGTTCCGCCCCGGGGGCGCGGCGGGCGGTGCGGAGCAGCAAGGGTGCGGTGACCAGGGCCGCCAGCGTCCGGATCGCCACGTCCTGGAGGGTCCACGGATTGCGCAGCGCCCATTCGACGACGGAGAACACCAGGGTGTACGAGGCGGCGGTCGTCCACACCAGGGCGGGTGAGCCGAGGACGCGGCGCAGCAGGGCGGGGCTGAGGCGGTGCAGCACGGTCGCGTAGGCGAGCAGCACGAACGGCAGCTCCAGGAAGGCCTGCACGCGCAGCACGGTCGGCGCGAACAGCCCGGGCCGCGGCAGGTGCGCGGCCAGCGCCCGGACGGCCGGGTGGCCGGTCGGCTCGGCGAACCAGCCGGGCGGCAGGTAGCGGGTGACGTACCCGGCGTCCCCGCCGTGCACCCGCAGCAGGTAGGCGGAGCAGAGGAGTTGGTTGAAGTAGATGAGTGCGGTCACCGCCGCCAGCAGCAGCTCCGGCCGGGGTGCGGGGCGGGCGGGAGCGGATCGGGCGGGTGCGGGCCGGGTGGGTGCGCGCAGGGCGGGTGCGCGCAGGGCGCGGGGGCCGAGCAGCAGGGCGGCGCCGGTGGAGCCGAGGACGGCGGCATCGACCAGCAGCACGGTGGTCTTCATTCAAGGGATGTTACTGTCGCCCGTCACGCCGCGTCACCACGGGCGGCCCGGGCCGGACGGCGGGCGGGGGCGGGCGGCGGCGGAGCGGCGGACTCCGGGGCCGGTGGGGGCTCGGTGCCCCGGACGCTTTCGGGGGGCGGCCGACCGTTCCGGGAATGCGGCGTTCGGGGCCGGGCCGGGGAAAGTCGGTTCGGACGCCAAGCAAGCGTGATCGGTCGGGTCCGGTATCGCGTGCGTCGGTTTCCGCGCGCACTTCCGCCCCGCCGCCGGAAAGCCGCACCGATTCGCCGACGAAACGTCGTTCCCGGCACGGCGGCTCTCGCGACGAGAAGGCCGGGCCGCCCGGGAGGGCCGCAGCGGCGCACGTCCAGCCGATCACTGAACGTGATCAAGGGGTGGGCGGGTGGCGTTCACGGGTCGATCACGGCTCCCCCGGATATCCCGCCCAGCAGCCATTGTGGGCCCGGATCACGGGGGGTAGAGTCCGGGTTCGCCGAAGCACGGACGGGCACCTCTGGGCATTTTCTTGGAGCGGGCATGTCAAAGAACGGCGGCGTCAACCAACCGGGTTCCGACCTGTTCGACGCGTTCGCGGATACCGCTCTCCGGTGGCCCGAACGGATCGCGGCCGAGTCCCCCACAAGCACTCTCAGCTACCGTCAACTCGCGCTCTCCGCACACCAATTGGCGGCTGCGCTGGGTGACCGTCCGGGCCCGGTCGCGGTGTCGGCCGGGCACGCGCCGGAGACCGTGGTCGCCCTGCTGGGCGTCCTCGCGGCGGGTGGCACGTACGTCCCGCTGGATCCGGCCTTCCCGCTGGAGCGGCAGCGCCGGATGGTCGCGGCGGCCCGCTGCACCGCGTTGGTGGGGGCGGCCGGGCAGGCGGCGGCGCTCGGGCTCCCGCACGTCGCGCCGGTGGGCGAACCGGCAGGTGGGGAGCGGGAGTCACCGGAAGCGGTGACCGTCGAGCCGACGGACCCGGCGTACCTGCTGTTCACCTCCGGGTCGACCGGGCAGCCGAAGCCGGTGCTGACGCCGCGCGGAGCGGTCTCGGCGGTGGTCGGGTCGCTGCGCGGGCTGTTCGGGGTGACGCCCGAGGACCGGGTGCTGCAGTTCGCCTCGCTGAACTGGGACACCTGCTTCGAGGAGATCCTTCCGACCCTGACCTCCGGCGCCCGGCTGGTGTTCGAGCCGGAGGCGCACTCGGCCTCCTTCCCCCGGCTGCTGCGGGCGGTGAAGCGGCGCGGCGTCACCGTGCTGGACCTGCCCACCGCGTTCTGGCACGAACTGGTGCTGCACCTCGCGGAGGACGGCCCGGACGCCCGACTGCCGTCCTGCCTGCGGCTGGTGGTGATCGGCGGCGAGGCCGCGGATCCGGCCAGGCTGGCGGACTGGAGCCGATTGGCGGACAGCGGCCGGATCCGGCTGCTGAACACCTACGGCTGCACCGAGACCACCCTGATCACCCACGCGGTGGACCTGCTCGGCCCCGACACCCCGGAGCCGGGCCGTCCGTGGGCGGCGGCCGAACGCGCGCCGATCGGCCGCGCCCTGCCGCACGTCGATGAACTGCTGACCACCGAGGGAGAGTTGCTGATCGGCGGCCCGGCCCTGGCGTCCGGCTACCCCGGCCTGCCGGAGACCACCGCGGAACGCTTCGTCGAACGGGACGGGCGGCGCTGGTTCCGCACCGGCGACCGGGTCTCCCGGGCCCCGGACGGGGTGCTGACGCACCGCGGACGGATCGACCACGAGGTCAAGATCCGCGGCATCCGGGTCGACCCGACCGAGGTGGAGACCGCGCTCGGCGCCCACCCCCGGGTGGGCCTGGCCGCGGTCACCGCCACCACCCTGGCCGGACGCACCGCACTGGTCGCCTACGTCGTCCCGCGCGGCCGGGCCACAGCCGCCGAGGCCCCGCTCAGCCCCGAGGAACTCCTGCGCCACCTGCGGGAGTTCCTGCCCGAACACCTCGTCCCGAGCCGACTGACCGTCGTCCCGGACCTGGCCCGCACCGCCGGCGGCAAGATCGACCGCGCCGCCTCGCACCGCCTGCACGGCAGCACCGGCACCAGCACCAGCACTGCGACTTTTTCCTGAACCACCGCCCTTCGCACCGCACCTGACGATCCGTCAAGATCGGTGACCGCACCGCCCGCGCACCACCTCGCGCACCCCGCACCTTCGCACAGCGCACCACGCACCCGCTGGCACCACCGGACCACGCGCACCACGCACCGGTCGAAGGAGACCCCTGATGAGCCTCGACACGCCCGCCGTCCCGCCCGCCGCTCCACCCACCGCCCCGTCCGCCCCGTCTGCCCCGGACGCCCCGGACGCCCCCTCGGACGCGGAGCTGCTCGGCTCGTTGACGGCGGTGTTCCGCCGCGTCCTGGAGCTGGCCGAGGTACCCGCGGACGGCAACTTCTTCCTGCTGGGCGGGGATTCCCTGGTCGCCACCCGGGTGCTGAGCGCGGTGGCGCGCACCCACGGCGTCGAACTGACCTTCGACGAGTTCCTCGCCGACCCGACCCCGGCGGGCCTCGCCGCCCGCGTCACGGCCGCCACGGCCGCCACGGCCGTCGCGGCCGCCCGGTGAGCGCCGCGGCGTTCTCCCCGTCCCCCTCCCCCGCCCTCCCCGCCCCCACCGGTGCGCCGCGCTCGGTGGTGGTGGTCGGCGCCGGTCCGGCCGGGCTGACCGCGGCCGTGGAGCTGGCGGAGCGGGACGTGCGGGTGACGGTGCTGGAGGCCCGGGAGCGGGTCGGCGGGCGGACCCGGGGCATCGAGGTCGCACCCGGCCGGTGGATCGACGCGGGCGCCGCGTACCTGGGCGACCGGCACACCGAGCTGCACGCCCTGCTGGCCGCCTGTGACCTGAAGACCGCGCCGACGGAGATGACGGGCGCCGCCCGGTTCGCGCTGGGCGCCGACGGCGGAGCCGCCGCGACCGTCGAGGGGCGCTTCCCGCCGCTGAACGCGGTCGCCCTGGGCGACCTGTTCGAGCAGCTGGAGGAGCTGGCGGCGGCCGTCCGCCCGGACGCGCCCTGGCTGACGCCGGACGCCGAGCGGCTGGACGCGCTGACCGCCGCCGACTGGGCGGAGCGGCAGCTCCCGCACCCGGACGCCCGGTTGTTCTTCCCGCTGTTCCTGGGCGAGATGATGGCGGCCGACCCGGCGAAGGTGTCGGTCCTGCACATGGCCTTCTACCTGCGCTCGGGCGGCGGCCTGCGCTACCTGAACGCCTTCGCGGGCGGCGCCCAGCAGGACCGGGTCGCGGGCGGCGCGCACCGGCTGTGCGAGCGGCTGGCCCGGAGGCTGCTGGCCGCGGGCGGGGTGCTGCGCACCGCCGAGCCGGTGCTGTCGGTGGAGCAGTCCGACGGCGAGGTCACCGTCCGTACGCCGGAGGGGAGTTACCGGGCGGAGGCGGCGGTGGTGGCGGTGCCGCCGCTGCTCGCGGACGCGATCGAGTACCGTCCGGGGCTGCCGGTGCGGCGGGCGGGTGCGCGGACCGGGCGGGGCTGCGCGGTGAAGCTGCACCTGGTGTTCCCGGAGCCGGTGTGGCGGGCGCACGGCCTGTCCGGCTGGTCGGTGAACGCGGCCGGTCCGCTGCTGTCCACGGTGGACGACACCCCGCCGGAGGGTTCGCCGGGCGTGCTGACCGGCTTCGTGACCGGCGCGGAGGCACACCGCTTCGCTGCTCTGTCGCCCGCCGAGCAGCGGGCGGCGGCGGTCGCACAGGCCCGGCGGCTGTTCCCGGTGCTGCCCGAGCCGGTCGGCTTCCACGTCACCGACTGGGTCAACGAGCCGTGGAGCAGGGGCTGTTACGCGGCCCTGTTCGGCCCCGGCGACTGGTCGGCGCTCGGGCCGACGCTGACCGCCCCGCACGGCCGGGTGCGGTTCGCGGGCACCGAGACCAGTACCGCGTTCTTCGGCCTGCTGGAGGGTGCGGTCCGCTCCGGCCGCCGGGCGGCCGCCGAACTGCTCGATAACTGACGCACCGTCACCTCCCCTTCTGCTCGATCCCGTTCGGACCTTTCCCCTGACCGGTGCGCGCCCTCGCGGGGCGGGCCCGGCGACGAGTCCTGCTTGGAGACCGCCATGAGCGACCAGACGCCCCTCGCCCCGCTGCCCGTCCGGGAGCGGTTCATGACCGATCCGACCCTGGGGGCGGGCAACTTCCTCGACCGGGCGATCGAGGCGAACCCGAACTGCGCGGTGCCGTACGCGTTCTCGCACCGGCTGGACCACCGCGGGCAGGTGGTGCTGGTCGGGCACAGCCTGCTGGACCTGGCGGCGCTGCGCGACCGGTACGCGGCCTGGTACCACGCGATGGGGGTGCGGCCGGGCGAGCCGGTGGGCGTGGTGGTGGCGGAGGGGCTGGAGCCGCTGCTGCACTTCTTCGCGCTGACCGCGCTGGGGGCCGTCCCGGCGCTGGTCAACGACGCGATGCGGCCGGACGTGATGGTGCGCTACCTGAACCACGTCGGCGTGGTCGGGGTGGTCGCGGACGACACCACCCGGCTGGCCGCGGCGTACCGGCAGGACCCGCAGCGCAGACCCCGGTTCCTGGCGCTGACCGCCGAGGTGCAGGCGTCCGACCCGGCCGCGGCGGCACTACCGGAGCAGTACCCGTACCGGCACGCGGCCGAGGATGTGGTGGCGCTGATCCACTCCTCGGGGACGACGGGCACCCCGAAGTCGACGATCCTGGCGCACCGGCAGTTCTGGGAGGGCAAGCAGCCGCGGATGACCCGCTTCCCGGCCGAGCCCACGGACCGGCTGATGTCGCTGATGCCGCACACCCACGCGGGCGGCCTGAGCTACTTCCTGACCGCGACGCTGCTGGGCCTGCCGACGGTGGTGATGGCGGGGTGGAGACGCACGGTGGTGGAGCCGGTGATGGAGGCGTTCCAGCCGACCATGGTGGCCTCCTTCCCGCGCACCTTCGTCGAGTTGGCGACCGGCGAGCTGCCGGTGCGGGGCGCGGCCAAGGTGCACTCCTGGTTCAACACCGGCGACAGCGCGCACTACGGGCACATCCGGCGGCTGGTCCAACTGGGCGAGCGCCCGGCCGGGTTGATCAGGCCGTGGCTGCTGCCGCAGGAGAAGGACGAACGACCCGCGCTGCCGGGTTCGCAGTTCGTGGACGGGCTGGGCTCCTCCGAGATGGGCATGGCGCTGTTCGGGCAGGTCACCTCGCCGGAGACGGAGCGCGCCGACCGCTGCGTGGGCAGGCCGTCCGAGGTGGTGGAGCACGCCACCGTGCTGGACGAGGACGGCGCCGAAGTGCCGGAGGGGACACCCGGGTTGCTGGCGGTGCGGGCGCCGTCGATCACGCCCGGGTACTGGAACAACGAGCGGCTGACGGCGAGCTTCCACCTGTCCGGGTACTGGCTGACCGGGGACGTGGCCTACCGGGACGCCGAGGGCCGGTTCTTCCACCTGGACCGGACGGTGGACGTGATCGACACCCTGGACGGGCCGGTGTACAGCCTGCCGCTGGAGGAGGTGCTGCTCGCCGACTGCGCCGAACTGGTGCAGGACTGCTCGGTGGTGGGCGTCCCGCACCCGGACGGCGGGCAGCGGCCGATCGCCGTGGTCCGGCTCCAGGAGGGGGCCGGAGTGCTGGACGAGGAAGGGCTGTTGAAGGCCGCCAACGCCGAACTCGGCCGGGCCGGGCTGGCGGAGCTGGCCGCGCTGCGGGTGGCCCGCACCGACGGGGACTTCCCGCTCGGCCCGACCGGCAAGGTGCTCAAGCGGGAGCTGCGCACCCGGCACGCCGGCCTGCTCACCGCGTCGGCCGCCTGATGGAGCACCTGGCCCAGCCCTACCAGTACGTGCGGCGGCCGCTGGTGGAACCGGACTGGCGGCGGCTGCCGGGCTGGCGGGGGGTGACGGCGGCGCAGTGGCGGGACGCGCAGTGGCAGCGGGCGCACTGCGTGCAGGACGAGCGGCAGTTGCGGCAGGTGTACGGGCCGCTGCTGACCGACCGCTTCTACGACGAACTCGCGTCCGACCAGCGGGAGTTCGCGACCATGTCGATGCTGGTGCCGCCACAGATGCTGAACACCATGGCGGCGGACGCGGAGTTGGAGCCGGACGCGTTCACCGAGGCCTTCCTGGCCGATCCGGTGCGGCGCTACATGCTGCCGGTGCGCGCGGACCGGCACCCGTCCTGGCCGAGCCACCCGCTGGCGGCCCGGGACTCGCTGCACGAGGCGCAGATGTGGGTGGTGGAGGGGCTCACCCACCGCTACCCGACCAAGGTGCTGGCCGAGTTGCTCTCCACCTGCCCGCAGTACTGCGGGCACTGCACCCGGATGGACCTGGTCGGCCGCTCCACCCCGCAGGTCGCCAAGACCCGGCTGGTGCTGCGCCCGGCGGACCGCGAGGAGCAGATGCTCGACTACCTCAAGCGCACCCCGTCGGTGCGGGACGTGGTGGTCTCCGGCGGCGACCTGGCGAACGTGCCGTGGCCGCGGCTGGAGTCGTTCCTGCTGCGGCTGCTGGAGCTGGGTTCGGTGCGGGACGTCCGGCTGGCCAGCAAGGCGGTGGTCGGCCTGCCGCAGCACTGGCTGCAGCCGAAGGTGCTGGCCGGGGTGGAGCGGGTGGCCCGGCTGGCGGCCCGGCGCTCGGTCAACCTGGCGGTGCACACCCACGCCAACCACGCGGCGTCCGTCACCCCGCTGGTCGCCGAGGCGGCCCGGGCCCTGCTGGACGCGGGCGTGCGGGACGTGCGCAACCAGGGCGTGCTGATGCGCGGCGTGAACGACAGCCCGCGGGCGCTGCTCGACCTGTGCTTCGCGCTGCAGGGCGAGGCCAACGTGCTGCCGTACTACTTCTACCTGTGCGACGTCGTCCCGAACGCCGAGCACTGGCGGCTGCCGCTGGCGGCGGCGCAGCGCCTGCAGGAGGCGATCCTCGGCTACCTGCCGGGCTACGCCACGCCCCGGCTGGTCGCGGACGTGCCGCACGTCGGCAAGCGCTGGGTGCACCAGGCGGTGGGCTACGACCGGGCGCGCGGCGTCTCGTGGTGGACCAAGAACTACCGCACCGGGCTCGAACTGCGCGGCGGCGAGCCGTCGTCCGGCCCGGACGGGCTGGCCCGCCGGTACCCGTACGTCGACCCGGTGGACACGCTGCCGCCGGAGGGGCGGGCCTGGTGGGCCGAACGGGCGGCTGCGGGGCGGGACTTCGACGTGAGCGAGCTGGAGGAGGACGAGTGAGCGAGCCGCAGGCGCCGTTGCGCCGGATGTGCTGGATCTTCCCGGACCGGGAGTCGAGCCGGTCGGGCGCGATGTGGAAGCACTACTTCTGGGACATGTACGCGGAGATCGCCGCCGAGCTGGGCCTCTCCTGGACGATGCACGCGCCGGAGGCGGTGACGGTGGACGGCACCGACCCGGGCCGCCCGCGGGTGTACGTGGACGGCGAGCCGGTCACGCCCGCGGACACCCTGTTCATCACGGCGCTGTACTCGCTGCCGTACCAGTCGATGGACGTGTTCAACCAGTTGACGCTGTGCACGGTGCTGGAGCAGGCCGGGTTCTACCTGCCGTTCCCGGCCCAGGTGTCGCTGCTGGGCAACGACAAGCTCGCCACGGTGCTGTTCCTGGCGGACTCGCCGGTGCCGCCGATCCCGTCGGTGCGGATCGGCTCCGGCCGGGACGTCTCCAAGCACCAGTACGAGGCGGCGCTGGACGGGTTGACCTTCCCGGCGATCGTGAAGCCGTCCGGCTGGTGCGGCGGCGGCGGGATCTGCCTGGCCCGCTCCCGGGAGGACGTGCGCGGCCTGGCCAGCCTGGCGCAGGGCGGCGACACCGTGCTGGTGGCGCAGCCGTACCTGGGGGACGGCACGGTCGACTACCGGGTGTACGTGGTCGACGGGCGCCCGTACGCGGCGCTGCGGCGCACCCCGGAGGCGGGGTCGCCGGTGGCGAACGCCAGCCGCGGCGGGTCGATGGAGTTCTGCGAGATCCCGCCCGAACTCGTCGACGCCACGGCCTACTTCGCGAAGAAGCTGCCGATCCCGTTCTTCTGCGTGGACTTCCTGCACGACGGCGAGCGGTTCTGGTTCTCCGAGTTGGAGCCGGACGGGGTGATCGCCCCCGACCTGGAGGACCCCGGCCGCCCGGTGCAGCGCGCGGTCACCCGGGCCCGGTTCACCGCCTACCGGGACGCGCACGCGGCCTTCGTGGCGGGCGGGGGTGCCGGACGATGACCTTCTCACTCACCGAGGCGGCGGCCGCGGACGGCCTGGCGGTGGCCCGCCGGACGCTGGAACTGCTGCGCGGCGTACCGGAGTTCGAGGGCAGGTACGCGTCCTGTCCGGCGCCGTACACGCTGGCGGAGCTGGCCGCGCTGCCGCCGCTGGCCAAGGACGACCTGAACACGGCGCTGGCGCACCTGGAGCCCGCCGCCGAGCACGGGGCGACCTGGCTGTTCCAGAGCGGCGGCTCGACCGGCGCGCCGAAGGTCGGGTACGCGCCGACCGGGTTCTACATGGCGAAGGTGTTCGAGCACTGGCAGCCGCTGGAGCGGGACGACGTGTTCGTCAACGCCTGGGGCGCGGGCCGGATGTGGGGCGCGCACTTCCTGGCGGCGGGCCTGGCCGACCTGTCCGGCTGCCGGGTGATCGCGCTCGGCTCGGTGACCGCCGAGGAGTACCCGCAGTGGCTGGGCTTCCTGGCCGACCGGAAGGTCACCGCGATCGGCGGCACCCCGAGCGTGCTGCGGCTGTGGTTCGCGCACGCCCGTGCCGCCGGGATCGAACTGCCGTCGCTGCGCAAGGTGCTGTGGCTGGGCGAGGCCTGGCAGCCGCAGCTGGAGGACGACCTGGCGGCCGTCGCGCCGAAGGCCCGGCGGCACGGCATGTTCGGCTCCACCGAGACCTGGGTGGTGGGCTCCAACTCCCCCGACTGCCCGGCCGACACCTTCCACCCCTTCCCGCACCAGCTGGTGCACGTCGGCGACGACGGCCTGCTGGACTTCACCTCGCTGGATCCCGCCATGCTCAACCCGGTGCTGCGCTACCGCACCGGCGACGCGGGCGAGTTGGACCCCTGCCCGTGCGGGCGGCCGGGCCCGGCGATGCGGGTGCTGGGGCGCCGCGACAACGTGGTGCAGGTCCGCGGGCTGGGCCTGCACGTGGACGAGCTGCTGGCCCGGGTCGAGCGCGAACCGGGCGTCGCCCGGGCGCAGGTGCTGGTCACCGAACGGGGCGGCCGGGCGCAGGGGGTGGACGTCCTGGTGCTCGGCTCGCTGCCGGACCCGCAGGCGCTGCGGCGCGAACTGCTGTCCGCGACCTTCACCCTGAGCACCGCCTTCGTCCACGACCCGGAGAACGTGCGGGTGCGGGTGGTGGACGCGCTGATCAGCAACGAGCGGACCGGGAAGACCGCGGGTTTCGTGGTCCGGGAGGAATCGTGAAACGAGGGCTCGTGGAACTGCGCAGGCCCGAGCAGCTGGGCCGGGCCTTCAACCTGTTCTGGTTCGGCAAGTCGGTCTCCAACGTCGGCGACCGGGTGACGGTGTTCGTCGTCCCGACCCTGATGATCTTCGTGCTGCACGCCTCGGCGTTCCAGGTCGGCGTCGTCGCGATGGCCCAGTACCTGGGCATCCCGCTGCTGGGCCCGGTGGCGGGCGTCCTGGTCGACCGCTGGGACAAGCGGCGCACCCTGATCGCCTGCGACCTGATCCGGCTGGCGGCGGTCGCGGCGATCCCGCTCGCGTACTGGCTGGACCTGCTCTCCACGCCGCTGCTGTTCTGCTGCGTCGCGGCGGTCTCCGGAGCCACCATCTTCTTCAACGTCGGCTACCTGGTCGCCGTCCCGGCCGTCGTCGAGCAGCCGCACCTGGTGCGGGCCTACTCCCGGCTGGAGGGCAGCGGCTCGGTCGCCGAGGTCTCCGGCCCGTCGATCGCCGCCGCCCTGTACGGGGCGCTCGGCGCGGCCTCGCTGCTGGTCGACGCCGCCAGCTACCTGGTCTCGGCGGTCTGCTTCCGCTGGATGCGGCCCTGGGGGCAGCCCACCGTCGTCCAGGGCACGGTGTGGCAGCGCCTCACCCTCGGCTTCCGGCTGAACTGGCAGGACCCGGTGCTGCGCCGGGTCGTGCTGGCCGCCGTCACCCTCAACTCCGGCGGCCCGGTGTTCGTCACCGTCCTGCCGGTGCTGGCCTACCGGGGCCTGGGCGTCACCGTCGGCGTGTACGGCGCCGCGATGTCCGCGGGCGCGGTCGGCGCGCTGCTGGGCGCGCTGGTCGCCCCGAGGATCGGCGAACGCCTGGGCATCGGACGGACGTTGGCCTGGGCGCTGCTGCTGCACTGCCTGGTCGGCCTGGGCGTGCTGGCCGCGCCCGCGCTGCCCGCCGGGCCGGTCATCGCCGTCACCATGGGCTGCTACGGCTTCTTCATGTCCTGCATCAACGTCTGCTCCGCCCCCGCCCGGCAGTCCCGGATGTCCGCGCAGCACCAGGGCGTCATGCACGCCGCCTTCCGCACCGCCACCTGGGGGGTCATCCCGCTCGCCGCCCTGGTCGGCGGCCTGGCCGTCTCCCTGCTGACCGGCCCGCTCGGCATCCTGGACGCCGCCCGCTGGACCATGGTCGGCGGCACCCTGCTGGCCGCCTGCTCCTTCCTCCCCGCCCTCGGCATCCAGCCCCGCATGGACGCCGACCTGCCGAAGGCCGTGGACCGCGTCACCGGGGCCGCGGAGAGCGCGCAGGCCGCGGACGGGGCCACCGAACCCGCGGAGGTGGCCAAGTGACGGAGCGTCAAGTTGTGCTGATCACCGGCTGTTCCTCCGGCATCGGGCTGGCCACCGCCGCGGCGGCGTGCCGGGCCGGGTGGGAGGTGGTGGCGACGGTGCGCGATCCGGGGCGGGCCGGGGCGTTGCGGGCGGCGGCGCCCGGGGCGGAGGTGCGGCGGCTGGACGTCACGGACGAGGAGTCGGTCGCGGAGTGCTTCGCCGGGATCGAGCGGCTGGACGCGCTGGTGAACAACGCCGGGATCTCCAACTTCGACCCGACGCTGGAGATGTCCACCGCGAAGGCGCTGCGGGCCAACCTGGAGGTCAACTTCTTCGGCACCGTCGCCGTCTCGCGCGCCGCGATGCCGCTGCTGCGGGCCTCGGGCGGGCGGCTGCTGACCATCGGCAGCGTGCACGGCGTGGTCGGGCAGCCCTTCAACGAGGCGTACTGCGCGGCCAAGTTCGCGGTCGAGGGCTTCATGGAGTCGCTCGCGCCGGTCGCCGCCGCGCACGGCGTGCGGGTGTCGGTGGTGGTGCCCGGCTACGTCCCGGACACCCGTTTCGGGATCTTCCCGGACGTCAACCGCCGTACCGTGCAGGCCGCTTCGGGCCCGTACGCGGAGACCTTCGCCGCGTACGGGGAGCGGATCGGCGCGCACTGGGCGGGGGCCGGGCAGCCCGCGGCGGAGGTCGCCGAGGCGGTGCTGCGGGCGCTGGCCGAGGAGCGGCCGCCGTTCCGGATCCCGACCGGCCCGTGGGCCGCGGCGTACCTGGACGCCAAGCTCGCCGACCGCGACGGCAGCACCGTGCAGCGGCTCGCCCGCGACTGGATCGGCCACACCCCCGTAGAGACCCTTTGACCGAGGAGCAACTGCCGTGCCCGCTCTGCCGCTTCAAGCCCTGGTCGACCACGCCCGGCGCAACTCGCCGTTCTACGGCGAGCTGTACCGCGAGGTGCCCGCCGTGGTCACCTCGCTCACCCAACTGCCCGTCATCGACCACGTCGCGTTCTGGTCCGCCAACCGCTGGCCCGACAACCGGCTGCTGACCGGTCCGCTGACCGACGCCGCCGTCTACAAGTCCGGTGGCACCACCGGCGCCCCCAAGTTCTCGCCGTGGACGCGCTCCGAACACCTCGACTCGGTCAGCGCGTTCGGCGCCGGGTTGGTGGACGCCGGGCTGAGGCCGGGGCAGAAGGTCGCCAACCTGTTCCGGGCGGGCGAGTTCTACAGCGGCTTCCTGTTCATCGAGGGCGCGCTGCACCACGCGCCGATCGACAACGTCCGGCTGCCGGTGGCCACCGCGCCCGACGAGTACGTGGCCGACCTGGTGCACTCCTTCGGCGTGGACGTGCTGGCGGGCGAGCCGATGAAGCTGTCGGCCGTCGCCGAGACGCTGCTGAAGCAGGACCGGCCCGCCCCGCGGGTCGAGTTGATCCTGTTCGGCGGCGACATCCTCTTCAACGACCTGCGGCCGCTGCTGCGTTCGGCCTTCCCGAACGCGGCGCTGTCCTCGATCGGCTACGCCTCGGTGGACGCCGGGCTGGTCGCCGGTCCGGTGGCCGCCGGGGACGACCTGCGCGTCCACCGGGCCTTCCCGAACCGGACGGTGGTCGAGCTGGTCGACGACGCCACCGGCGAGCCGATCACCGAACCCGGCGTCCCCGGCCGGGTGGTGGTCACCAACCTGTTCCGCACCCTGGTGCCGATCCTGCGCTACCCGGCGGGCGACCGGGCCGAGTGGACCGACGGGACCTGCACCACCTTCCGGCTGCTCGGCCGCTCCACCGAGGGGGCCCGGGTCGGGATCGTCAACATGCCCACCGAGGACGTCCGCGACGTGCTGCTCGCCCACGACCCCGGGCACCACATCACCGGCATGCAACTCGTCCAGCGCCGCTGGGAGGGCCGCGACGGCCTGATCATCCGCCTCGGCCACACCACCCCGGCCCCGCCGCCCGCCGAACTCACCGAGACCCTGCTCCGCGCCGTCCTGGACGCCCGGCCCGCGTACGTCTCGGAGGCCGCGATCGGGGCGATCCACCCGCTGCAGGTGGAGTGGGTGCCGCGCTCGGAGCTGCTCACCAACCCGCGCACCGGCAAGCTCCGGCAGGTCGTCGACGAGCGTCCGGCGCACTGACCCCCGCACCGAGCCGTCCGGCCACCCGGGTTGGCATGATGGTCCGATGAGCGACCTTCAGCGCACCGAGCCCTCCCGGGTGGCCGACGACCGGGCCTCCCTGACCGAGTTCCTCCAGTACCAGCGCGAGACGCTGGCGATGAAGTGCGCCGGGCTGACCGTCGAACAGCTCCGGCTGCGGGCCGTGCCGCCGTCCGCACTCTCCCTGCTCGGCCTGGTCCGGCACCTGGCCGAGGTCGAGCGCAGCTGGTTCCGCAACGTCGTCAACGGCGACGACGCCCCCGCGCACTGGCCGGGCGACGCCGCGTTCGAGGTGGACGCCGCCGACCCCGACGAGGCCTTCCGCACCTGGCACGAGGAGTGCGCCCGCTCCCGCGCCACCGTCAACGACGCCGCCTCCTTCGACACCCCGATCCACTGGCGCGAGGAGGTCTTCACCCTGCGCTACGTCGTCACCCACCTGATCGAGGAGTACGCCCGCCACAACGGCCACGCCGACCTGCTGCGCGAGCGCCTCGACGGCGCCACCGGGGAGTAGGCCCTACTCGGCGAACGCCTCCGCCGCCGTCCGCCCGGCGCGGGCCGCCATCTGCGTGCCGACCGTCCAGGCGTGGCGGGTGACGGCCAGCAGGAAGCGGCCCCGGGAGGTGCGGACGGCGTGCAGGGCGGGGCCGTGGTCGACGGCGACGAACAGGGCGCCCGCGAGGGCCAGCAGCAGCCAGGCCAGGTGGGCGAACGGGCGCGCGGCGGGCGTGAGTTCGCCGAAGGACTGGCGCAGGCGCTGGACGTGGAACGGGATGTGGCGCTGCTCGTCGCGCAGGATCCGGTCGGTGACCTCGCGGGCCAGCGGGTCCGCGAGGCCGTCCCGCAGGCTGCGGTAGTACTCGACGGCGACCAGCTCGGCGACCATCAGCACCATCAACTCGGTGCGCAGGCCCAGCAGTCGGCGCACCCGGACGAACACCCCGTCGCTCCAGTGCCCGTCCAGCAGCGGGACGCCGGCCGCACCCAGCAGTTCGGCCAGCAGCCGCGCGTGGTTGCGCTCCTCGTCGACGAACAGCCGCACCGCCGCCGAGTACGCCGCGTCCCCCGCCCGGTCGGCCTTGGCCCGCAGGTTGGCCCCGTCCCCGTCCTCCCCGACCTGGAACTTCTGCAGGCTCCGCGCCACCACCGCGGGCAGCTCGACCCCGCGCGCCCACTCCGGGTCCGCGATCCACTCCCGGCGCCCCTTCTCCGCCTCGAACTCCGCCACCCACTCGTCGAATCCGCTTCCGGGCATGGCTCCGCCCCCGCTCTCGTACATGGTGCTGCGCCCGCCGCACCGACGGCGTGCGGGCGTGCCAGGAGGAACGCCACGGTCCGGTGGCGCCCGTCCCGTACGCTACCGCACACCTGAACGCGTTCAAATAGCTGGGGCTGAACACGTTCAAACGACTGCGGCCGACCCCGGTCAGTACACGTCGCGGACGTAGCGCTTCTCGGCGGCCAGGGACTTGACGTAGGCGGCGGCGTCGGCGGGGGTGAGGTTGCCGTGGGTGGTGGCGATGTCGCGCAGGGCGCGGTCGACGTCCTTGGCCATCCGGGAGGCGTCGCCGCAGACGTAGAAGTGGGCGCCGTCCTGGAGCCAGGACCAGAGGTGGTGGCCGTGTTCGCGCATCCGGTCCTGGACGTAGACCTTGGCGCGCTGGTCGCGGGAGAAGGCGGTGTCGAGGCGGGTGAGGGTGCCTTCGGCGAGGTGGGCGGTGAGTTCCTCGCGGTAGTAGAAGTCGGTGGCCTGGTGCTGTTCGCCGAAGAAGAGCCAGTTGGGGGCGCGGTGGCCGCGGGCGCGGCGGTCCTCCAGGAAGCCGAGGAAGGGGGCGACGCCGGTGCCGGGGCCGACCATGATCATGGGGGTGGCGGGGTCGGCGGGCGGGCGGAAGTGCGGGGAGCGCTGGAGGTGGACGGGGACGGTGGCGCCGGGTTCGGCGTCGGCGAGGTGGGTGGAGCAGACGCCGCCGCGCGGGTGGCCCTTGAGGTTGTCCCAGCGGACCACGGAGACGGTGAGCGAGATCAGCCGCGGGTCGGTAAGCGGGCTGGAGCAGATCGAGTACTGGCGGGGCTGGAGCTTGCCGAACACCTCGACCCACTCCTGGGCGGTGGCCCGGACGGCGAACTCGGCGGCCACGTCGACGGCTTGGCGGCCCCACGTCCAGCGGGCCAGCGCGTCGGTGTTGTCGGCGCGCAGCAGGGCGCGCAACTCGCGGTCGTCGCGGGTGCGTTCGGCGGTGAAGCGGAGCAGTTTGGGGCTGACCCTGGTGATGTCGAGGTGCCGGGTGAGCGCCTCGCGCAGCGGCAGGTCGCCGTGGCCGGGGAGGGTGACGGCGCTGTCGCCGGACAGGCCGGTGACGGAGAGCCATTCGTCCACCAGCGCGGGCGAGTTGACGGGGTGGACGGCGAGCGCGTCGCCGACGGCGTAGTCGAGCGGGAGGCCGAGTTCGCCGGTGTCGAAGGTGAAGCGGCGGACCTCCTTGCCCGAACCGGCGCCGGAGAGCAGCCGGTTGCCGACCAGCCGGGCGGGGGTGGTGGTGCGGCGCGCGGCGGCGGGGGCCGGGGCGACGGCCGGGGTGGCGGGGGCGGCGCCTTGGCCGAGGGCGGCCAGGACGCTGTCGAGCCAGCTGTCGGCGGTGCTCTCGTAGTCGGGTTCGCAGTCGGCGCGCGGGGCGAGGCGGTGGGCGCCCAGTTCGGCGAGGCGGGTGTCGAGGCGGCGGCCGTGGCCGCAGAAGTCCTGGTAGTGGGAGTCGCCGAAGGCGAGGACGGCGTAGCGGCGGCCGTCGAGGCGGGCCGGGTCGGCGGCGGTGAGGGCGTCCCAGAAGTCGGCGCCGTTGTCGGGGGCGTCGCCGTCGCCGTAGGTGGAGGTGATCAGCAGCAGGTCGGCGTCGCCGGGGAGGGCGGCCGGGTCGGTGTCGGCCATCGCGCGCAGGGCGGCGGGGTGGCCGCCCGCGGTGAGCCGGGCGACGGCGGCGGCGGCGAACTCCTCGGCGGTGCCGGTCTGCGAGGCCCACAGGACCAGGATCTGGCGGGTGGTGCCGACGGTGGCCGGGGCGGGTTCGGTGGCGCGCGAGTACAGGCCCGCCAGGGCGCCGTTGACCCACTGGGCGTGCGCGGGGTCGAACGGGGCGTCGGCGGGGAGCACCGGGACGCCGGGCAGGCCGGTCGGAATGGCGGCCAGGAACCCGGCCAGGTACCGGCGTTCGGCCTCGGAGAGGACCGGCGGGGGCGCGGTGTCCAGCCCGAACACCGAGGCGGTGGTGGGGGCGGCGGCCACGGCGGGGACCGGCGAGGGCGACGGGACCGGCGAGGGCGTCGGCACCTTCGCCAACGAGACGGCGCAGTACTTGAGTTCGGGCTGGAAGGAGAGCGGGTCGACGGCGTCGGAGGTGACGGCGTTGACCGACAGGTACTCGCCGAACAGGTCGTTCCAGTGGAACGGTGCGAAGCAACTCCCGCGCTGCACGCGGTCGGTGACCTTGGCGGGCAGCACGGCCCGGCCGCGCCGGGAGGCGACCTCGACGCTCTCGCCCTCGCCGATGCCGAGCGCGGCGGCGTCCTCGGGGTGGATCTCGACGAACGGCGACGGGTCCAGCCTGGCCAGTTTGGCGACCTTGGCGGTCTTGGTGAGGGTGTGCCACTGGTGCGGGAGGCGGCCGGTGTTCAGCACGAACGGGTAGTCGTCGTCCGGGAGTTCGGCCGGGTCGAGGTGCGGGCGGGGGTGGAAGGCGGCCCGGCCGCTGGGGGTGGGGAAGTGCGGGGTGCCGTCGGGGAGCAGGTAGCGGATCGGGTTGCGGTCCGGCCCGTCCGGGTCGGCGGCGGGCCACTGCACGGGGGTCTCGCGCAGCCGCGGGTAGGAGGCGCCGCGCAGGTCCCAGCCGGTGACGGGGTTGTACGCCCGCTTGAGCTCCTCGAAGACCTGCTCGGCGTCGGTGTGGTCGAAGCCCTCCGCGTACCCCATGGCACGGGCGACCTCGGCGATGATCCGCCAGTCGGGGAGGGCCTCGCCGGGGGCGTCGGCGGCGGGGCGGGCCAGGGTGAGGTTGCGCTCGCTGTTGATCAGCACGCCCTCGGTCTCGGTCCACATCGCGGCGGGCAGCACGACGTCGGCGTAGGCGTTGGTCTCGGTGTCGGCGAACACGTCCTGGGTGACGACGAGTTCGGCCCGCTCCAGGCCCTCGATGACGGTGCGCCGGTTGCCGACCGAGGCGACCGGGTTGGTGCAGATGATCCAACAGGCCTTGATCTCGCCGTCGGCCATCTTGCGGAACATCTCGACGGTGCCCTTGCCGACGCCGTCGGCGCGCAGCGTGCCGGGCGGCAGGTTCCACAGCCGCTCGGTGAACTCCCGGTCGGCGGGGGCGAGTACGGAGCGCTGGCCGGGCAGGCCGGGCCCCATGTAGCCCATCTCGCGGCCGCCCATCGCGTTGGGCTGGCCGGTCAGCGAGAACGGGCCGCTGCCGGGGCGGCAGATGGTGCCGGTGGCCAGGTGCAGGTTGACCAGGGCGTTGGTGTTCCAGGTGCCGTGGGTGGACTGGTTCAGCCCCATCGTCCACAGGCTGGTGAACTCCCCCGCCTCGCCGATGAGTTCGGCGGCCCGGCGGATGTCGGCCTCGGCCAGGCCGGTGATCTCGGCGACCTTGTGCGGCGGGTAGTCGGCGAGGAGGTCCGGCATCGCCGCCCAGCCCTCGGTGTGCCGCTCGATGAACGCCTCGTCGAGGTGGCCGTTCGCGTGCAGCAGGTGCAGCAGGCCGTTCAGCAGGGCCAGGTCGGTGCCGGGGCGCAGTTGCAGGAACAGGTCGGCCTTGGCGGCGGTGGCGGTGCGCCGCGGGTCGACCACGATCAGCTTGGCGCCCGCCTTGACCCGGTCCATCATCCGCAGGAACAGGATCGGGTGACAGTCGGCGGCGTTGGAGCCGATCACCAGGAACACGTCCGCCAGGTCGAGGTCCCGGTAGGAGCCGGGCGGGCCGTCCGCGCCCAGCGACAGCTTGTAGCCCGTCCCGGCGCTGGCCATGCACAGGCGGGAGTTGGACTCGATCTGGTTGGTCCGGACGTACCCCTTGGCGAGCTTGTTGGCCAGGTACTGGGCCTCCAGGCTCAGCTGCCCCGACACGTACAGCGCGAGCGCGTCCGGGCCGTGCTCGTCCACGATCGCCCGCAGCCGCCGCCCGGTGGCGGCGATCGCCTCGGCGACCGGCGTCGGCACCGGGTCCTCGCCGCGGACGGTGCGCACCAGCGCGGTGGACAGCCGGCCGGGTGCGGCCAGCATGTCGGCGGTGGTGGCGCCCTTGGTGC
Source organism: Kitasatospora sp. NPDC001540 (assembly GCF_042894345.1). NCBI lineage: Bacteria > Bacillati > Actinomycetota > Actinomycetes > Kitasatosporales > Streptomycetaceae > Kitasatospora > Kitasatospora sp. NPDC001540. Next base: position 48,668 of record NZ_JBIAVO010000002.1, on the reverse strand, counting down.
AGAGCCGGCCGCGGTTGGCCGGGTGCTCCGGGTCGCCGGAGGCCCGCCGCACGGTGCGGCGGCCGTCCGGGCCGGTGCCGATCTCCAGGAGCAGGCCGCAGCCCACCCCGCAGTAGGAGCAGACCGACCTGACCTGTTCGGTCCCCGGTCGCTGCGGCTTCGCTGCGTCCTGTGCCACCTGTCCGGCCACGGGAACCCTTCCGATCGACCTGTCCTGCCTGTGGCGACTGTAGGAAGAGCGCATTTCGCGGCTGTCTCCGTGGCGGACGGTCGGCGGTTACGCCGACCGCACAGCGGGGCGGCCCGTCCGGTGAGGGGCACCGGCGGGCCCGCCGCACCCCGGCCCCGCCGCCCGGCGCCCGGCGCGAGCGGGCTCAGCTGCTGTGCGGCACCCCGGCGACCAGCACGCTCTGCCCCCGGAACTCGGCGACCACCGCGCCCGCGGCCGTCCGCACCGTCACGTCGTAGACGCCCTGCCGCCCCGCCAGGGTCCGCTCCACGGCCTCCGCCACCAGCTCGTCGCCGAGCTGCGCCGGGGCCAGGAAGGCGATCTGCGCGCCCTGGGCCAGCGCGACCGGACCGTAGCTGTTGCAGGCGTACGAGAACGCGACGTCGGCGAGCAGGAACACGTACCCGCCGTGGCCGATGCCGTGCGCGTTGGCCATCTCCTCGGTGACCTTCATCCGCGCCACCGCGCGGCCTCCGGACACCTCGTCGAGCACGATGCCCGCCCCGGCGGCGGCCCGGTCGCGTTCGAACATGGCGTCGATCCTGGAACGTCCCACAACGGCCCCCCGGTGAGCTGCGCGTTCAACGGAGACAGCATTAGATCCAGCCGCTGACAGCATGTCAATGCGGCCCTACCCGGCACCGTCAACTCGGCCCGCCCGGAGCGCGGCGCACCGGGCGGGAGCCTCAGGGCGGCGACAGCAGGTCGGCGCGGCGGCGGTGGGCGGCGGCGGAGCGGGGCCGTCCGGCGGCGTCCTCGGCGCGGGCCAGGGCGCGCAGGACGTCCGCGGTGGCCTCGTCGTGGCCGATCCGCTCGGCCTCGGCGAGGGCGGCGTCGAACCGGTCCCGGGCCTCGGGGTGGCGGCCGAGCCCGGAGAGGGCCTCCCCCGCGACGGTGTGCAGCAGGACGCGGCGCGGGACGGGGCCCGCGCCGGTGCTCAGCGCGAGGCCGTGCAGGGCGTGGTCGAGGGCCTGCCGGGGGCGTCCGGTGTCCAGGTGGTGGCGGGCCAGGTGCTGGCGGGCGAGCGCGACGGTGTGCGGGTGGTCGGCGGCCACCGCGATCTCCAGCGCCCGGTCGAGGCCCGCCCCGGCGGCGGCGTGCTCGGCCAGCTCGGTGTGGACGGCCGCCAGGTTGATCAGGGCGACGGCCCGGCCGACCTGGTTGCCCGCCCGGGCGGCGAGCTCGGCCGCGGGGCCGAGGCAGGCCGCGGCCTCGTGCAGGCGGCGGTTGGCGACCAGGACCCAGCCGAGCAGCGCCCGCACCTGGCTCTCGCCGTCCAGGTGGCCGCTCTCCACCGCCGCCTCCAGGGCGAGCCGGAGCTGCGGCACCCAGCCGTCGCGGACCCGGCGCAGGATCAGCGGCCACTGGGTGAGCACCAGCCGCCAGGCGCGCTCGGGGTCGGTGGTGGCGATCACCTCGGCGAGCGTCTCGCGGTGCGCGCCGAGCCACTGCAGGGCCTCCTCGGCGGCCCCGAAGCCGGGGACGGCGCGCGGGCGGGGGCTGGTCGCGGGCGGCTCGCAGCAGGGCTTGCTGCCGGGTTCGGCGCACTGCGCGGCGGCCAGGCCCGCGTACAGGTACTGGTCGGCGAGCCGGGCCCGGGCCGCGCGCTGCTCGACCCGGCCCGTCCCGGCGGCGAGTTGGCGGGCGTACAGCCGGACCAGGTCGTGCAGGACGTACTGCTCGGCGCCGGTCTCGGTGACCAGGTGGGTGGCCGCGAGCTGCTCCAACGCCCGCGCGGCGTCCCGGTGTTCGAGGTCGGCGAGGGCCGCGGCGGTGTACGGGTCGACCATCGGGCCGGGGTGCAGGCCGAGGGCGCACAGCAACCGGGCCGCGGTGGGCGGGAGGTGCTCGTGGGAGATCCGCAGGGCGCTGGCCACGCTGATCTCCTCGGCCGCCAGTTGGACCAACCGGCGCTGCTCGTGCCGCAGTTGCTCGGCGACGGCGGCCAGGCCGCGGCGCGGGTCGGCGGCGGCCTTGGCGGCGGCGATCCGCAGCGCCAGCGGCAACCCGTCGCACAGGTCGGCGAGTTCGCGGACGGCCCCGGGCTCGGCGGCGACCCGGTCCGGGCCTAGGACCCGGGACAGCAGCGCCGCCGACTCCTCCGGCCGCAGCACCGCCAGCGGGACGGGACGGGCGAGTTCGGCGGCGACCAGGCCGAGCAGCCGGTGCCTGCTGGTGACCAGCGCGGCCGAACCGGCCCCGGCCGGCAGCAACGGGCGGACCTGCTCGGACTCGCGGGCGTTGTCGACCACCACGAGGAGCCGACGGCCGGTGGTCGCCCGCCGGTAGAGCGCGGCCCGGGCGGCCGGGGTCGGCGGCAGGTCCGCCGGGTCGACGCCCAGCGCGACCAGGAACTCGGCCAGCACGTCGGCGAGTTCGCGGTCGGGACGGTCACTGAACCCGCCGAGGTCGGCGAACAGCACGCCGTCGGGGAAGCGCCCGCCGTGCCGGTGCGCCCAGTCCAGCGCGAGCGCGGTCTTGCCGACCCCCGCGGGCCCGGTGACCAACGCGATCGCCCCGTCCGGCCCGGGGCGCAACGCCTCGCCCAGGGCGGCGAGTTCGGCGTCCCGGCCGTAGAAGCCGCGCGGGGCGCGGGGCAGCAGGTCGACGGCGGGCAGCGATTCGACGGGGAGGGGCGCGGGGGCGCGGGCGGGCGCGGAGGCGAGGGCGGAGGCAGGGATGGGGTCGGCAGCGGCCTCGCCGCCCTCGGCGCCCTCGGCGCCCTCGCCGCGCAGGATGCGCGCGTACGCGGCGTTCAGGGCCCGGCCCGGGTCGACACCGAGGCGGTCGGCGAGGGACTCCCGGGTGCGGTGGTACCAGTCGATGGCGTCGGACTGCCGTCCGGCCCCGAACAGGGCGAGCATCAGCGCGGCCACCAGCGACTCGCGCAGCGGGTGGGCGACCGTCTCGGCGCGCAGCAGCTCGGCGGCGCGGGCGGGTTCGCCGAGCCGCTGGAGGTGGTCGGCGAGGGCTTCGACGGCGGCGAGCCGGTTCTCCTCCAGGGTCTGCCGCCACGCCTCCAGCGGGGCGCTGGTGACGGTGCCGGTGAGGGCGGGTCCGCGCCACAGGCCGAGGGCGCGTTCGAGGGTGGCGACCGCCTCGGTGGAGCGCCGTTCGCTGCGGGCGGCGGCCACCAGGGCGTCGAACCGTTCGACGTCGAGCAGTCCTTCGGGCAGGTGGAGGGCGTAGGCGTCGCCCGCGGTGGCGAGCCGGACGCCGTGCCGGTCGGCCCCGGCCCCGGCGAGCAGGGCGCGCAGCCGGGAGACGTGGCCCTGCACGACGGTGCGGGCGTTGGCGGGCGGTCCGTCCACCCAGAGCGCCTCGGTGAGCTGGGCGACGGGCACCGCGCGGTTGCGGCGCAGCAGCAGCACGGCGAGCAGGCTGCGCCGCTTCTCCGGCCCGAGCTGGAGCGCGCCGTCCGCGCCGTCCGCCGCGACTGCGCCCAGCAGCCGGAATTCCACCGTGTACCCCCCACGTGGTGCCTTGTTCGGTGAGGGAGGCTATCCGGTCGCTATCCGGTGCATGCCACCGGGGCCCTGAACCGGTGAGCCCGCCGGGCCCCGATCGGGGCCCGGCGGGCCTGTTGTTCCCCCCGGTCGGTCAGGCGGACGCCTCCGGGGCCCCGGCCAGGCCCGCGACGAACGCACGCAGCGCGTCGACCCGGGCCGCGGCGGCGGCCCGGCGGGCGGCTTCCGCCTGCTGCGGGTCCCCTGACGGCGCCGTGACCTCCGACACCGCCGTGACCTCCGACACCGCGGGGCCCTCCGACAACGTGGGGCCCTCCCCCGCCGCGGGGGCCCCTGCGGGCGTGCGGTGGCGGAGGGTCAGTTCGCGGCTGCGGTCCGAGCGGGCGGTGACCCGGTAGTCCCAGTCCTGGTCGGACCCGGGCTTCCCGGCCACCCGGACGGTGACCTCGCTCGGGCGGGTGCCGGGCTTCAGGTAGGTCTGCTGTTCGATCTCCCTGATCCGGTCCGCCGGGTCGCCGTCGAGGGGGACCTCCCGGTGCAGCGGCAGTCCGGGGCCGGTGCCGCTGACGGTGAGGTGGAGCTGCCCGGGGGTGGGCGCCCCCTCCTGGAGCAGCGGTGCGAGGGCGTCGACGGCGGTGGCCATCGCGGCGGTGACCAGTTCGCTGGCCGGGCCGCGGTCGGTCCAGGTCTCGCGGTGGACCTCGTACGGCTGCTGCGCGGACCAGCCGTCGCGGGCGCCCTCGTACAGGTCGTCCAGGGTGACCGGCGCGTCGGCGGTGCGCCGGGCGAGGTGGTCGATGACCTGGCGGGCCTGCCGGGCGTCGACGGCGGTGCCCTCCGGGGTGCGGAGCAGGTCGCCGAGCAGGGCGGACGCCCCGGCCGAGGTGCCGCCGCCGAGTTCGACGAGCCGGTGGACGGCCCGGATCCGGGCCTCCCCGGTCGCCGTGCCGGCGGTGAACCCCTCGCCGTAGACGGCCCGTCCGAGCCGCACGGTGCCGGCCAGGTGCTCGCGTTCGGCGGGCGTGCGGGCGGCGTGGTCGTGGGGTGCGGGGTGGTCGCCCGCGGTCAGCGTCCGGTGGACGTCCTCCAGCACCCGGGCGTTCTCGCCGAACCGCAGTTCGCCGTCCCGCCGGTCGCCGGTGAAGGCGAGGTAGTGGTCGCCCGGCACCTCGGAGGGGGTGGTCTCGGACAGCGGGATGTCCACCGTGAACGGGACGACGCCCTTCTCGGTGACCGGCTCGCGGTCGTTGTCGAAGAAGGTCACCTCGACCTCGGCCGCGCCCCGGTAGCGGGCCATCGGGACGGGGTACTTGCCGTTGGAGACGGTCTGGCCGGCGTCGGCGTGGCTGCCGCCCTCCCGCCACAGCCGCTGGGCGCCACCGGTGATCCCGGCGTTGTTGGTGACGTCGCCGGTGACCGACGCGCCCACCTGCCCCTGCAGGCCCGCGTTCCCCGCCGACAGGTCGGCGTGGTTGACGCCGGACGAGGTGCTGTTGGACGGGCTGGACTCCACGGCCGGGTCGTCCGTCCGGTGCTCCAGCGAGACGACCTTCAGGCCGAGCTCCACGCCCTTGCCGCCGCCGAGCGACAGCCGCCCGGTCGGGACGGCCCCCGCGATCTCGGCGCCCTGGCTGGCGGTGCCGAACAGCGCCGACACGTGGCTGTGCGCGGCGACGGTCCCGACCACGGGCGCCATCTCCTGCCAGGCCGACCGGCCGAAGTACTCCGGTCCGCGCAGCCGCAGCAGGTCCTGGATGCCGCCCGCGTCGTCGAGGAACCGCAGCACGTCGGTGTCGCGCAGGCCGGTCTCCCAGACCCGCTCCGGCGGGACCCGGACGGTGACCGGCGCGGGCGCCTGGGCCGGGACGGTGCGCGGCGGTGCGGCGGCGTCGCCGGACCTCGCGGCCACCGGGACGGTCTCGCCCGTCTCCACGAGGGTCTCGAAGCCGACCACCGCGGTGCGCCGCTGGTGCACCGACGGACCGAACCAGGGCCGCCGGACGATGGTGAACTGCAGCTCCGCCTCGCCCCGGTAGGCGCTGCCGGGCAGCTTGGCCTTGGTCGCCGACCCGGCCGTGGTGCTGCTGGTGCGGACGTCCGCGTGTTCGTGCCCGCTGCCGCCGGTGCCGGTGGCGCCGAGCGTCACCGAGACCGGCGCGGCCCCGACGGGCACCGCCCCCGTCAGCCCGAACAGGCCCTGGTGGCTGTTGCCGGTGCCGCCGCCGTCCGCGAACGAGCGCTGCACGTCGGTACCGGTGTTGAACTCGGTGGTGCCCGAGTCGCCCAGGTGTTCCAGCCGGTCGCGGAGCACCGCGGAGACCCGCACCTCGGTCCGTCCGTGCCGGACCACGATCTCGTCCCCGGCCGTCATGCCCTTCAGCCTCGCCTGCAGGCGGTCCGGGGTGAGCTCCGCGTCCAGCTCGCGGCGGATGCCCGACCAGTCGTCGGCGAACGGGTTGCGCACCGGCTTCGGCGCACCGCCCGGACGTGCGCCGTGCTCGCCGCGCCCGCTGCCGCCGCCGCCACGGAACCGGCTCGGCTTCCAGCCGGACTCCACCTGGGAGAGCAGCGACTCGCCCAGCGTCCGCGCCGGGCCGTCGGTGCGGGTCCCCGGCAGGGCGTGGACGTCGGTGACGATCGCCGAGGAGTCCAGCCGCCGCCCCTCGACGAAGCCCTTCGGCTGCTTCTCGGTGCTCCGCGCCGCCGCGCCGCCGACCGGTTCGGCGTCCCGGGTCGGCACCGCCACCCGGGCCACCGCGTCGACCGGCCGGGTGACCGACCCGTCCGCCACGCCCAGCCGCTTGAACTCGACCTTGACGTCGTACGCCGTCTTCACGTCGAAGAACACCGCGGGCTCCACGTGCTTGCCGCGGTTCGAGGCCGAGCCGACCGTCTCCGCGCCCCGGCCGTAGCTGCGGTCGAACCGGTGCGTGTAGCCGCCCGATCCGTTCACCACGGGCGTCCTGAACCGGAACTGGCCGCCGCCGTCGTGCCGGTTGCGCAGGTCCTGCACGCTGCCCTGGCCGCTCGAGGTGCGGGTGCCGGACTCGAACTCGTACTTGTCCGTCGCCGAGTGGTACGTCGCGTCCTCCACCCGGGCGGTGACGGTGATCTCGGCCGTCCAGGTCTTCCCGGAGACCGTCTCGGTGAGCTTGCCGCCGCGGGTCAGCTGGGACAGCTTCGCCTTGAGCGCGCCCCGCTCGAAGGTGGAGTCGATCTTCCGGTGCACCTCGTCCGCGGGTTCGCCGTGCTTGGTGCGGATCAGCTCCTCCACCGTCGTGCGGACCTTGTCCGCACCGCTCAGGGTGTGCACCACGTAGGACGCGTTCAGCTCGTGCTGCTCCAGCATCCGGCGCGGCGCGGTGTGGGTGGCCGCGGGCTTGGTCTCGGGCTTGGGCTCGGCCTCCGACTTGGGAGCCGGAACACCTTCCCCCGCAGGGGACTCGGCGTCCTTGACCGGCGGCTTGAAGGCCACCGTGCCGTCCTCGCCCCGCTGCGCCTGCACCTTGACGGTGTCCCGGGCGTCCATGCCCACCTCGACGCGCAGCGGCGCCGACACGTCCGGACGGGCGGTCGCCGCCTCACCGGGACGGCCGAAGTGGATGTCCACCGCCAGCCGGGTCCCGTAGATCACCTGCGGCGCACCGTACTTGCCGCTGGCGTACACCCGGTCGGCCTGTCGTCCCTGGGCGCCCGCCCGCCTGCGCTGCTGGCTGGACCCGGTGGCCACCACGTCCGCGCCGGGCGTGCCCTTGGCGACCGGGCCGCCGACCTGGCCGTTGCCCATGACCGTGCGGGAGAGCAGGCTGCGGTCCACGCTGAACGCGCCGGTCTCGCTGACCGCGTTCAACTCGGCCTTGCCGTCCTCCCGGCGGTACGTCATCGACTCCACCCGGGCGGTCGCCGTGACGACCAGGTCCTCCTTGCCCGGGACCTTCACCTGCAGCGGCTCGCCCCGGGTCATCCCGGTCAGGCGGGCGGCCATGTTCGGCTGGCTCAGCCCGCGCAACACGTGGTCGCGGACGCCGTCCCACTCGTCGCCGAACCGCTGCCGCCCCTTGGCGTCAACGGCGGCCCGCAGCGCGGCCGTTCCGTCCACGTCCCGGACCACGACGGTCTCGCCGAGGCCGACCGAGTCGTCGCCGCTGCGCCACACCGACTCCGGCGGCGCGGGGGTCTCCTGCGGCTCCGGCGCCTTCTGCTCCTTCGGTGCCTCCGGTGCCTCCGGTGCCTTCGGCCCGGTCGGCACGGAGGACCCGGTGTCGGCGGGGTTCTCGGTGTCCGCAGGAGCCTTGGTGTCCGCGACGGCCGTGGTGTCGGCGCGGTCCACCAGCAGCCGGACGTCCGCCGAACCCGCCGGGTGCGCGACGCCCTTGCCGTTGAACGCCAGGTCGAAGTGGACCGGGCCCTCGTAACGGACGCCCGGCACCTTCGACTTGCTGGTCAGCTGGGACGTCCGGCTGTCGCCCTCGATCGCGATCCGGTCCCGGCCGAGCCGCCCGGCCGTGTTGCCGCCGAGCAGCGCGCCGCCGCCCGGCTTGAACACGTTGCCGACCCCGAGCTGGCCCGCGTGCCCGCGGTTGGTCACCGTGCTGTGCACCTGCTGCACGGTGGTGCCGATGTTGAACTCGGTCTCCTTGGTGGTGCCGGTCTGCTTCAACTCCCCGACCCGTGCGGTGATGTCGACGCTGGCGACGGTCCGGCCGTGCCGGTCGGTCAGCGCGACGGTGACCGGCTCGCCCGCCGTCATGCTCTTCAGGTTCTGCTGGAGTCGGCTGAAGTCGACCTCGGCGAGGACCTTCTCCCGCAGCTCGGGCCACTTCTCGCCGAACTCCTGCTTCCCGGCCGCCTCGACGTGGTCGAGCAGCGCCTCCACCGGCCGCTGGTCCTCCGGGCCGCGCGGCGCCAGGTCCAGCACGACCTCCTGCCCGCCGACCCGGCCGTCCAGCAGGCGCTGCGGGGGCGTCCGCAGTTCGCCGACCGCCCCGGCCCCGGGACGCGGCGGGACGGCGACCGTCAGGCCGAGGTCCACCGTCTCGGTGCGGGCGGAACCGGTCCGCACCGGGGAGCCGTCGTGCCGCAGGTCGCCGAAGTCCAGCTCCAGCCGCATCCGCGACTCGAACACGTCGGCCGTCTCGGAGGTCTTGGACCGCGCGACCATGCCGCCCAGCGCGAGGTCGACCTCGCCCTCGCCCCGGTCGTGGAAGTAGCCGACCAGCTCGGACGGTTCGGCGACCCCGGCCGAGTGCCGTGCCTGGAGGCCGATGTTGGACTGCCACTGCGCGTCGTGCGCGGTGCCCGTCGCGACCGTCCGGTCGGCGCCGTTCTCGAACTCGATCTTCTGCTCCCCCCGGTGGGTCGACCGGGTGACCTCGCCGCTCAGCCTGACGCTGCCGCTCCAGCCGTTCTTCTCGAACGGGGCCGTCCACACCTCGCCCCTCGACAGCGCGCCGAGCATCGGGCGCAGCGTCGCCGGACCGAAGTACGCGTCCGCGAACGCCCGGGCCTCCGCCCGGTCACCCGGCACGGCCGCCGCCAGCACCTCGACGACCTTCGCCCGGACGGCCGTCTCGTGCTCGGTCAGCCCGAGCACCAGGTCGTTGCCCGTGATCGGACGCGGACCGATGTTCTTCGGGTTCACCGGGTTCACCGGGTTCACCGGGTCCACCGGCGCCGGTGCGGGGGTCTGGACCTCCGGCGCGGACTCCGGCGCGGACTTCGGCGCCTCGGTGTCGCCCGTCCTCTGCTCCGGTTCCGGGGCGGTGCTCCTCTGCTCCGGCTCCGGGGCGGTGTGCGTGGCGGGGTCCGCCGGACGGCTGCCGTCGTAGTGGTCGTCCTGACGGTAGACCGTCACCGGCCGGCCGTCCGCCGGTCCGAAGACGGCCCGGGGGACGCCGTCGTGACCGACCACGCGCAGGCGCAGGCCCAGGGCGTGGGCGGCGGCAGCCGGGAGCATCTCGCCCGCGTCAGTCCGCCAGCGGGCCTCCCAGCCCTGGACGGTGCGCAACAGCGCTTCGCGTTCGCGGGCGGTGGGGGGCGGGGTGTTCTCGGTGAGGTGGGTGCTGACGGTCTGCCGCAGCTCGACGGGGTCCATCCCGGCGAAGTTCGGGCGGGCGTCGGCGGGGAGGTAGCCGAGCAGGTCCTCGGTGCTCAGCGCGCCCCGGGCGATCAGGTCGTTGCGGTGGTTGGCGACGACCTCGTGCGGCCACTGCTCCGGGGGCAGCGTGCTGAAGTGCTGCTCGACGGCGGCCCGGAGGTCCCGGGCCGGGCTGCCGCTGCCCGCGTCCCCGGGCGTGCTGACGGCGATCGAGTGGAGCAGGCAGAGGCCGTCCATCGGCACCTGCACCCGCGGACCGACCGGCGGGAACTCCCGCTCGGCACCGCCGCGCTCGTCCTTCGGGGCCGGGGAGGTCGGTTCCTCCTTCGGCGGCGTGACGGCCGGCTCCTGCTTCGGCGCCGAGGAGCTCGACTCCTGCTTCGGCGCTGAAGAGCTCGGCTCCTGCTTCGGCGCCGAAGAACTCGACTCCTCCTTGGGCACCGAGGAGTTCGACTCCTCCTTCGGAACGGCCGGAGCGGACTCCTGCTTCGGCTGCGTGACGGCCGGCTCCTGCCTCGGGGCCGGGCTCTCCGGTCGGCTCCCGTGCGGCGGAGCGGGCGGGGGCGTCCGGTCGGTGCCGTGGGTGGGCGCGGGGCGGCCCAGTTCCGGCGGGGCGGACGCGGAGCGGGCGCGGGTCGTGGCGCCCGCCGCGGGGGTGGCGTCGACCGGTGCGGCGTCGGGGCGGACGGGTGCCGTGCCGTTCGCGGTGTCCTCCGGGCGGGCCGGGCGCTCGTCGTGCGGGGTGGTCGCGACCGGTTCCGGAACCGCGGCGGGCTCGGGCGTGCTGCGGCTGCCGCCGGAGGTCGTGTCGAGATCGGTGCGTTCGGTGCCCGTGCCGGTCTCCGCGGGGCGGCCGAAGCGTTCCGCGAATCCGGGGTCGTGCGGCCCGGACACGGTGGTGCCGTGCGGGTCGGCGACGGAGGCCCAGAGCGTCCAGTCGGGGCGGAAGTCCGCAGGCAGTCCGCCGGTGGCGGGGGTGACCTGGCGGTTGGTCGGGTCGGCCCAGCGCAGCGTGCCGTCCCGGTCGTGGACCAGGGCGACGGCGTGGGCGTCACCGTGGGCCCCGGTGCCGAGCACGGTGGCGAAGCTGCCGGGACCGGCGGCCTGCACCTGGTCCTTCAGCTTCTGCACCGCGTCCGGCCCCTGGCCGAACAGGGCGGGTGCTTCGGCGCGCTGCCACGGGGCGGCGCCGGGCGCGGGCGGTGCGGAGACCCGGGGCTGCCCGAAGTGGGTGTCCCGGTACGCCTCGACGTGCTCGACCCGGGCGGCCAGGTCACCGCCGTGCTCGGCCGCCGGGTGCGGGTTGACCTTCTGGAGCAGCGAGTTGCTCATCGCCGGGTGGATCTTCGGCTCACCACCGAGGTAGTCGACCAGGTCCCGGCTCAGCGGGTGCTCCGGGCCGAACGAGCGGTCACCGCGATCGCTCGTCACCCCGTCGGTGTTCTCGTGCGCCGGTGTCCGGTGCTCGACCGGCGGGGTCGGCCCGGTCGGGCTGTCCGGCTGCGTCGGGGCGTGCACCGGTGCGTGCTCGGCGGTGCCGACGGGAGGCAGCGGCGGCTCGTGGTCCGCCACGGGATCCCGGTCGTGCTGCTGCCGGTCGGTGGGCGCCGTGGTCCGGGGCGCCGATCCGAAGCCGCGCGCGGTGCCGTCATCCTCCGGGCGGGGCTCCTGGTTCGGCTCCTCCAGCCGGAGTTCGCGTCCCGGGCCGCCCTCCCCGGTGCCGGGGTAGCGCTTCACCTCGTTCCCGCCGTGGGTGATCACCACGTCGCGGTCGAGGTTCTTCGCCAGCGCCGTGAGGTAGGCGTCGCGGAGCGGGCCGGGCGTGTCCAGGCCCGTACTGCCCGGCTTCACCAGGTTCTTGATCACCTGGTTGAGGTCCTGCTTGTCCAGACCGGCGAGCGGACCCTGCCGGTTGGCGCCGATCCAGGTGATGAAGTGCTTGCCGAAGTCGTCGGCGTCCTCGGGCGCGCGGCGGCCGTGCAGTTCCAGCACGCTCCGACGGATGCTCGCCTCGTCGTGTCCGGCCAGCGGGGCGGAGAGGGTCGGCGCCTCGTTGCCCCGGAAGTGGCTCATGTACTCCTCGGCCTGCTGGCCCTTGGACACCGTCGGCGGGTTGGCCCCGGTACCGGTGCCCGGCGCGCCGGTGTTCTCGTCGTCGCGGGCCTGCACCCTTCCCTGTCGGCGGGCCTTGCTCTCCTGCTGGCGCTGCCGCTTCTCCCGGGCCTTGAGCTGCCGCTCCTCCTGCTCGTCCTGCAGCCGCTGCGCCTGCGCATCCTGCTCCCGTCGGTACTCCGCGTCCAACTCCGCCTTGCGCTGCCGGAGTTGCTCGTTGCGCTCCGTGACCTCGCGCTCCTTGGCGCGGCGCTCCTCCAGCATCGTGCGGGCCTGCTCGGCGCGCTGCTCGGCGGCGGCCACCCGGTTCCGGTGGTCGGGGCCGGGGTCGGGGTCCTGCTGGAGGCGCTGGACCTCGGCCTCGGTCCGGCGGACGAACTCCTCGGTGTGGTGGACGGACTTCTGGGCGGCACTGACGGCACGGCCGTAGTAGCGCAGCCTGTTGTCGAGCCTCGCCCTGGTCTCGGGCTTGTCCTGGTCCTTGTTGCCCTCGCGCACCCCGTCGTCGACCTTGTCGGAGTGCCGGGCGGCGGCGAACGCGAGCGGGTCGAGGGTGCCGTCGCCGTGGTAGCGGCCGTCGCCGTCCGGGTTGTGGACCGTGATCGGGCGGAACGGCGGGCGGCTCTCGCCACCGGGCACGGCCGCCGGGCCGGGACGCCCGTCGATCGGGAGCCCGGAGCCGAACTTGGCCTCGGGGCGGTAGAGCTGGGAGACCAGGCCGCCGAGTTCCCTCTCGGCGGCTTCGACCCTCTCCCTCGCGCCCTCCTCGTCGGCGGTGCCCCGGGCGGCGTCGAGCGCGTTCCTGGCCTCCGTCAGCTCCCGGTTGAGCCCGACCGCGTGCTCCCTGACCTCCGGACCGGACCGGTGCACCTCCTGGACGACCGACAGGGCCAGGCCCTCGATGACGTCCTTGCCGTGGAAGACCTCCTGGTCGAAGGTGACGCGCTGCCGCTCACCAGTGGCCGGGTAGGTGTGTTCCCACTTGCTCTTGCTGCCGGTGGTGGTGGAGCCCTGGACGTAGTCGGTGGTGCGGGCGACCTGCCCGCCCGGCCTGAACTCCCGCATGGCCTGGCGGTCCAGCGGTTCGAGCTGGTCGTGCAGGGAGACCCAGCCGTCGTAGTGCTGCAGGATCTCGGGGCCGAACACCATCGTGGTGGGGCCGTAGCGGGTGACCATCTTGGCGTCGCCGACCTCCATCCGGAAGAAGGCGAAGTCGTCGTTGCCGAGGTTGCCGGTGTTCTTGTCGCTGCTCTTCCCGGAGGCCATGAACTTGGCGTCGCGCCGCTTCAGGTCGCCCTGGGAGGAGAGCAGGCCGGAGTTCGCGATGGCGTGGTAGGCCGGGGTGGAGTGCTTGAGCCGGTAGGGCAGGCCCTGGAGGGAGTCGTAGAGCTCCCTCAGCTCGGGGTCGGCCCTCAGGTGCGGATCGACCTGGGCGTGCAGGTCGCCGAGGTTGCGCTCCGACAGGGCGCGGACGAAGTCGGTCCGCTTCTCGGGGGAGAGGGTCGACAGGTCCTCGGGGAGGTTCGCCAGGTCCTCGGGGGTGAGCCTCGTCGCGTCCTCGGGCTTCGGGTCCTCGGGCTTCGGGGCGTTCGGGTCCTCGGAGCCGGGGGCCTGCGGGTCGTCGGTCCTGGGGGCCCCGGCGGCGTTCCTGATCTCGTTGCGGACGGTCCCCCACTGCGTGCCGGTGGGCACGTCGGCGTACGCCTGGTCGCGGCGGAACCCGCGGACCTTGTTGCGGACCAGGTCCATCAGGTGCGGATCGAGCGCCAGCGGGACGCGAGTGCCCGCGCCGTTCGGGTGCGGCTCGAACAGGGTCCTCGAGAGGCCGGTCAGTGGACCGTACTCGTTGCGCAGCTGGTAGAGGCCGCCGTGGTCGGCGGCGCCCGTGACCCGGCCCTTGAGCAGGCGTTCCAGCTCCTCGCCGCGCCGCACCGTCTCCTCCTCGTAGGCGCGCCGCGCCTCGGGGGTCGGGTGGGCCTGCTCGAAGCGCGCGGAGTCGGTCATCAGCCGGAGCCGCTCGCGCAGGTCGTCGCCCTTGGCGACGATCTCGTCGCCGGTGGACCGCAGGTGCTTGACCGGGTCGCCCTGGCCGTTGCCCGCCCGGGCCTGCTCGTCCAGCCAATCCGCCCGCTCCAGCACCTTGGTGGCGGTCTGCGGGTAGTCCCTGCGGATCAACGTGTCGGCGAACCGGTGGAGTTCGGACTGCGACAGGTGGTCGACGTCGATCACGACGTCGCCCGCGGGCTTCTCGCCGAGGGCGAAGCCCTCGCCCATCCACGTCAGGAACCCGGCCGGATCGGCCGGACCCTCCTCGGACCTGACCCAGTTCCTCCGGGTCTCGTCCCACTTCAGCTTGACCGAGCCGTCGGCGGAGGACGCGGCCTCGCTGTCGTACTGCTGGAGGAGCTCCGCGTCGTCCCGATGCGGGTTGCTGCTGCCGCCGCCCTCGTGCTCGCCGGGATTGGTCACCGTGCCGAAGCCGTCGTCCGAACGGGGCTGCTCCTCGGGACGGGGCTGCTCCTCGGGACGGCCGAAGCTGGAGTAGGTGTCCATGAAGTCCTGGTCGTGCGGCCCGGAGATGGTGTTCTCGTGCGGGTCGGCGACCGAGGCCCAGACCGTCCAGTCGGAGCGGAAGTTCTCCGGCAGCCCGCCGGTCGCGGGGGTCACCGTGCGGTCCGACAGGTCGGCCCAGCGCAGTTGGCCGTCCTGGTCGTGGACCAGCGCGACCACGTGGCCGGTGCCCTCCTTGCCCGCGCCGAGCACGGTCGCGAAGCTGCCCGGCCCGCCCGCCCGTACCGTCTCCATCAGCTTCGGGATCGCGGCGGCGCCCTCGCCGAACAGCGCCGGACCGTCGTGCCGCTTCCACAGCGTGTTGCCCGGGCTCTGTTCCACGTCCCCGTGCAGCGTCTGACCGGCGACCCGGGGACGGCCGAAGTGGGTGTCCCGGTACGCCTCCACGTTCTCCATGCAGGCGTTCAGGTCGTCGCCGATCCGGAAGCCCTCGCCCGGGTGCACGGGCGCGGCGTGCGGGTTCACCCTCCCGAGCAGCTCGGGGCTCACCGGCGGATGTGCCTTCGCCTCGCCGCCGAGGTGGCTCACCAGGTCCTGCGTCAGCGGGTCGTGGGCGCCGACGGCCCGGAAGCCGCGGTCCTGCATGACCGCGTCGCTGTTCTCGTACGAGGGCGTCCGGCGCCGCTTCGGGTCGCGCTCGGAGACGGGCTGGTCGTCCTCGTCCTCGTCCCGTCCGCGCTTGCGGCTGTTCGACGGGGCGGACTGCTGGGGCGCGGTGTCGCCGTCCGCGTTCGGCCGGTGCGGGACGGCCCGGGTGTCCTGGACGGGCGCGGTGGCGTCCGTCGGACGGGGTTGCTGGTGCTCGGGCGCACCGGTGCCGTGCGCGGTGTCCGCCGGGGGTGCCGGGTGCGACGCGGGCGCCGGGCGCGACGGGAGCGAGCCGAAGTCCCGGGCACCGGTGCCCGACCGGCTGCCCTCGGCGGGGTGCGGCGCGGACGTGGTGTCGGCGCGCCGGTCGTCGCCGGAGCCGGACTGCTGGGCCTCCTGGGACTGCCGGGCGGTGCTCTCGTGCAGCATCACGTCGATCCAGCCCGACTTCCGGAACTCCGAGATCACGGTCTCGGGGTTCCGGTTCGGGTAGGCCGCCAGTGCGTGCTCCGCCAGCTCCCGGAGGTGTTCCTCGTTGGAGTCCAGGAACTCCCGGTTCGCCCTCTCCCCCTTCTGCAGCTCGGCTGCGGTGGCCCTGACGTCCTCCAGGGTCCTGCCGGGCTTCTGGAGCTCGGCGACGAGGCGCTGCTGGGTTTCGAGCCTCTTGTTCATGCTCTTGATGAACCCCGTCAGCTCGTCGACGTGGGGGTTCCTCGGGTCCAGTCCCCTGGTGAGGCTGTACGCCGCGTCCTGGAACTGGCCGAGCTGCTGCTTCGCCCTGGCGTGGTACGGGTCGACCGTCATCTTGACGAGGTTCTCCGGGGTCTGCGTCGTGACCTCGAACGGGATGGTCGACTGCTTGGAGACCCTCGGCGGACTGTTCGGATCCAGGATGTTCGCCTGGGTCTCCTGGCTGATCAGCTCCCAGCCGCGCCCGTTGTAGCGCAGCATGTTGGTCGCCGCCGGCGTGTAACCCGGCGGCAGGGGCGCCGCGTAGTCGTGCAGCCCCGCCCACTGGGTGACCGTCTTCTCCAGCCGGAAGTTCGCGCCCGCCTGCAGGTTCTCCGCGGCGGAGTACGACTGGTAGTGCCACGCCGTGAACGTGTCCTTGCCGGGTTCGACGGTGGCCACGAAGGCGCAGCCGTTCATCGCGTCGGTGAACACCAGCCCCTCGCGCGGGACGTCCGGGTGCGGACGCAGCGGGATCTCGGTGTGGCCGATGGTGCTGTCGGGACCGGGGCGTTCCTTGGCCTCGTAGGGCACGTAGGCGCCCTTCACGTAGTGGCTGTCGTCCTTCAGCGGCGGCAGTCGGGATCCGAGCGGCTCGGGGAAGCTGTCGATGCCGGGGAAGCTCTCGGGGTGCTCGGTGAAGTGCGCCGCGTACTTCTCCCACGCGGGCACCAGGTGGTAGGAGGGCTTGCCGCCGCGGACGGCGGCCGGGTCCGGCTCCATCACGAACCAGTGCTTGTCGCTGCTCTTGATCGCGTTGAGGAAGGCGATGTCCTGCCCGGGCTTCAACCCGGGCATCCGCTGCTTCACGCCTTCGGCGAAGTCCACCGACAGCAGGTTGTCCGCCAGGAACCCCGCCGGGTCGTGCATGATCCCGTGCTCCGGCGTGCCCACCGGCGGCAACGGCTCCGGCTCGACGTGCGGCACGACCTCCTCGTGGCTCGACGGCCGCTCGGTGCCGCCCGCCTCCTCGTGGCTCGACGGCCGGTCGACGCCGCCCCCGCGGCCCTCGCCGGAGCGGATGCTGCTGCCACCGGGCTCGGTGCGGACCGGACCGGTCACCGGACCCGTCCGGTGACCGTCCTGCCGCGGGACGGCCCCGAAGCCCGTCGGGCGGCCGGACGCACCGGCACCGCCGCGAGCGGCACCGCCCGCGCCACCGGCCGTCGCACCGGGCAGGTACCCGCCGCCCGCCATCGGGGGCGGCGCGACGGTCGACGACGACGTGACGTCCGGAACCGCGTCCGGAACCACCTGCCCGGGCACCTGCTCCGGCCCGGCCGGACGCACCGGCGCGGGAGCGGTCGCCCCCCGGCTGCCACCGTCCAGGTGGGTACCACCGCCACCGGCCAGGTTCGCGGCGCCGCCGAGCACGCCCGACAGGTTCGGCACCGCGGACGGCTGCGCCGCCGTGGAACCGGCAGGCTGCTCCGTCACCCTCGGCGCGACGGTCTCGTTCGTGGACGCAGGACTCTCCTGGTGCGGCACCGCCGTCGTGTGCGGCTGCGGCGCCGGGGTCTCGTGCGGCTGAGCTGCCGAAGTCTCGTGCGGCTGCGCGGCGTTCGACTCTTGGCGCGGCGCCGGGGTCTCATGCGGCTGAACCGTCGACGTCTCGTGCGGCTGAACCGCAACGGGCTCCACCCGAGGCGCGGGCGACTCGTGGGGCTGCGCAGCGACGTGCTCGGCAGGCGGCGCAGCCGACTCGTGCGCCTGCGGGGCCGGGGTCTCGTGATGCGGGGCCGGGGTCTCGTGCGGCTGCAGAACCTGCTCGTGGTGCGGGGCCGGGGTCTCGTGCGGCTGCGGCGCCGGGGTCTCGTGCGGCTGCGGCGCCGGGGTCTCATGCGGCTGCGACGCCGGGGTCTCGTGCGGCTGCGGGGCCGGGGTCTCGTGCGGCTGAACCGCAACGGGCTCCACCCGAGGCGCGGGCGACTCGTGAGGCTGCGCAGCGACGTGCTCGGCACGCGGCGCAGCCGACTCGTGCGCCTGCGGCGCCGGGGTCTCGTGCGGCTGGACCGCCACCGTCTCCGGACGCGACGTCACGCTCTCGTGCGGCTGCAGAACCTGCTCGTGGTGCGGCGCCAGGGTCTCGTGGGGCTGCGCGGCAACGTGCTCGGCACGCGGCGCAGCCGTCTCGTGCGGCTGAACCGCAACGGGCTCCACCCGAGGCGCGGGCGACTCGTGGGGCTGCGCAGCGACGTGCTCGGCACGCGGCGCAGCCGACTCGTGCGCCTGCGGCGCCGGGGTCTCGGGGCGCGGCGTCACCGGTTCGGCCTTCGGCGCGGTCGCCTGCGGCTCGACCTGCGGTGCCGTCCGGTCCTGGACGTGCGTGGCAGCCTGCTCGTGCGGGGCGGGCGCGGGTGCGTCCGTCCCGTGCGTGGTGACGGAAGCCTGCTCGTGCGGGGCGGGGGCGGGGGCGGACGCGGCCGGGCTGCTGTGGCCGGAGCCGAACGGTGCCAGGCCGTTGACCTTCGACTCGCCCGTGCCGCCCGTGCCGCCCGTCCCGGAGGAGTGGCCGGTGGAGGCGCCCGCGGCCGCCCCGAGTCCGAGCCCGGAGCCCGTACCGCTCTCGCCCCTGCTGCCCGTACCCGAGCCCGAGCCCGAGCCCGAGTCGGCGCCGGTACCGGTGGTCTCCGTGGTCCCGCTGCCGCGGCTGCTGCTGCCTCCGGTGGAGGAGGGCGTCCCGGTCGGACCGTGGTAGGCGCTGTCGCCGGAGGAGGAGGTGGACTTGGCGAAGGTGGGCGGGCCGTCGTGTCCGGCGCCGCCGCTGCCGTCGGGGAGGTCGAGCTTCGGGGGTGCGGCCGGGGTCGGCGGGTTGGCGTGGCCCTTGAGCGCGGAGGCTCCGGCGTGCAGGCCCGCGCCCGCGCCGCCGGAGAGGCCGGAGCCGAGCAGGGAGCCGCCGTCGACCTGGCCGGTGGTGATCAGCTGGGTCGAGACGTCCGCGCCGACGCCGACCACCGCGCCCGTGCCCATCTTCCCGACGGTCGAGTTGAGCGCGTTCTCCGCGCCGATCTTCTTGCCCGCCGCGCCGATGCCCTTGCCGATCAGGTGGGCGGAGGCGCCGCCGACCGCGCCGCCGAGGGCGTTCTGGCCGACTTCCTTGACGTCGATGCTCTTGCGGTGGCCCTCGGCCACCTCGATGCCCTGGGCGAGCAGGTTGATCGCGGCCATCTGGGCGGCCTGTTTGGCCGCCATCTCGACCATCTCCTTGAGCAGCTTCTTCAGCAGCTGCGAGACGACCACCCGGCTGGCCGCGATCATCACGGGCACTTCGAGCAGCGAGGCGCCCGCGGTGAACGGGGCCTCGGCTTCGGCGGTGGCCAACTCGAAGGCGAGGATGCCGAGTTGGGCGATGATCTGGATCTTCGCGGTCTCCGCGGAGTTGGCCATCTGCTCCAGCATGTCGCCCATGCCGTTGAGCGAGTTGACCGCGCCGGGCAGGTAACCGGGGTCCTGCTCGGTGCCCTTGCCGACCGAGTACCCCTCCCAGTACTTGCCCAGGGCCTCGGCGGCCTTGCCCTTCTGACCGTCCAGGGCGCGCTTGATGGTCGAATCGGCGCTCTGCGAGGCGTCCTTGAGTTCCTCGGCCGCCTTGCGGCAGCGGTCGGCCATGTCGCGGAGCTGGTCCTCGTCCGCTTCGGGCCAGCGGGTTCCGGCGAGCAGCAGCAGGACCCACTGGAGCGGCTCCGGAAGTTCGACAGCCATGGGTCAGTGCCTTCCGCTCTGGATGGGCCGCGTGCTGATGATGGGGTTGACGGGGGCCGACGGGAGCGAGGGCGCGGTGGGCATCTGCGCGGTGCTCTCGATACCGCCGAGGTCGGCGACGATGTTCTCGTCCGCGTTCTGGTAGCTGTCCGCCATCGCCTTCAGGCCGTCGGCGATGTTCTTCAGCGCACCGGGCAGGCCCTTCACCACCGCCATGGTGTCGTGGCTGTACTTCAGGTAGCCCTTCTCGCCCTCGGCGAACTTCTTGCCCGACTCGTCGTTGCCCCAGGGGTTCTGGGACTCCATCGAGGTCAGGAAGGCGCTCAGCGACCGGTGGAGGTCGGCGAGTTGCTCCGAGGCGGCGAGCATCGGCGACACCGCCGCCCGGTACTGCTCGGGGTCCACCTGGAAGCCCGTCCCGGCGCCGCCCGAACTCCCGCTCCCGGACGCCGCGTTGCGGGGGGCCGCCGTCCGCTTGTCCGCGCGGGCGGCCGTCGGCCGGGAGAGCGGTTCGCCCCGCTCCATGGGCCGCAGCGGTGCGTACGCCGGTTCCACCGGCCGGTCGGGGGTCGGCGCCGAGAGGCCCACCCGCTGCGGCTGCAACGGCTCGGCCGGAAGGTCCGCCAGCAGGGGCTGCAACGGCTCGGCCGGAAGGTCCTGCTGCCTGGGCAACAGCGGCTGCGCCGGAAGGTCCGCCAGCAGGGGCTGCAACGGCTCCACCGGGTGCTGCAACGTCGGGACGCCCTGCTCCGTCGGCTGCAGCAGACCGCCCATCCGCTCCCTCGGTTGCACCGGATCGAGGGCGACGGTGGCCGGGGCGACCGTGCCGACCCGGAACCGGTCGGGCTCGGCGGGGGTCTCGACCATCCGGTGCAGGACGCGGTCGGGTTCGGCGGGCGCCTCGGCCTCGACGTACCAGGCCTGCTCGTCGTTGCTCATCGGGGGTTCCTTCGTCAGTGCGGGAGGCGGCGGGCGCGCGGTCAGTCGGCGGCGGGCGCGGCCAGCCGGGAGAGGGCGGCGCGCAGGAACGGGCTGGGCACCTGGTAGCCGCCCTCCTCGCGGAGCGGGGCCCGCTGCGGGGTGGCCGCCGTCTCCCCGGCGGGCGCGGTCGCGGCGGGGGTGGCCGCGGGCGCGTCGGGGTGGCCGCGGCGGGCGGCGGCGCTGCGGGCGCGTTCCAGGTAGGCGTCGTCCGTGCTGCCGGAGGTCTCCGTCGTGCCGGGGGTGCCCTGACGCGTCGTCGTCGGGTCGGTGGTGGTCGCGGTGGCGGCGGTGGTGTCGTCGGGGGTCCGGCCGCCCGCCGTACCGTCGGTCCCCGCACCGCCACTGCCCGTGCTGCTGCCGCCGCCCGTACCGTCGCCGCCCGCGCCGTCGACCGTGGTGGCGCCGTCGGCCGTGGTCGCGCCGCCGCCGAGCAGGACGCCTGCGAGCTGGTTGAGGACCTCGCTCTCGCTGGCGGGCCCGGCCGTGGCGGGGACGGCTTCGGGTTCGGGCGTGGTGAAGGTGCCGTCGGCGCGGGCGTCGTCGAGCCAGCGGCGGCGGGCCCGGTGCCAGTGGCGGTCGCGCGGGCCGACCTCGCCGGCCTGGCCCAGGATGCCCGCGTCGCCGTGCAGCTCCTCGCCCTCCTCGCCCTCGCCGCCGAAGCGGGTGGGGCTGACGAAGCGGTTGCCGTGCTTGCCTTCCTTGCCGCCGCCCCGGGCGCCACCGCCCATGCCGGGCATGTGGCCGGCGCCGGCCGCACCGGTGGCACCGCCGCGACCGGTCGTGCCGCCGGCCCCCAGGGCACCGGCCCCGGCCCCGGCTCCGGCCCGGCCGACCGCGGAACCGGCCCCGGACACGCCGCCCGCGCCGCCCGCGCCGCCGCTGCGCCCCATCAGGGTGCTGCCGGTGCCGCCGATGCCACCGCCACCGCCCGCGCCGCGCAGGGCCGAACCGGCCGCGCCGCCCGCACCGCCGCCGAGCCCGAACGGGCTGCCGCCCCCGCCGAACGGGGTGAGTCCGGAGCGGGTGCCGCCCGAGCCCGGGGTGCTGCCCAGGGTGCTGCTGAGGGCGCTGCCGAGGTTCCCGAGCGGGTTGCCGCCGAAGTTGCCGGGGCCGCCGCTGCCGGAGCCGGTGCTGAAGACCTGGCTCGGGGTGTAGCTGCTCCCGGGTCCGCCGGTGTTGATGTCGCCGAGGTCGCCGAGCCCGGCCAGGCCGAGCGAACCGCTGCCGGAGGAGAGCGGCTTGAACACCGGGGCGCCGGTGCCCGTGCCGGTGTCGGAGCCGAAGGCGGGCAGGTCCGGGGCGGGCAGGCTGAAGGGTGCCAGGCCGGAGCCGCCGGTCGATCCGGCGGTGCTTCCCGCCCCGGAGAAGTCCCCGGCGCCGCCGAACGACCCGGCACCGCCGAACGAGCCGGAGCCGCCGTAGGCCCCCGAGCCGCCGTAGGCCCCGGCCGTCCCGGAGCCGTCCAGGCCCGGCAGCGAGAAACCGGCCCCCCCGGCCCCACCCGCCCCGGCCGTCCCGGAGCCGTCCAGGCCCGGCAGCGAGAAACCGGCCCCCGCGGTCCCACCGGGTCCGCCGGGGGCGCCCGCACCGCCCGCACCGCCGCCGTCCAGCCCCGGCAGCGAGAAGCCGGACGGGTCACCGGCGGCACCGGTGACGCCGCCGGGCAGGCCGCTGTCCGCGCCCGTGCCGAACAGTCCGCCGGGCAGGTTGGCGCCGACCCGGCCGCTCATCGCGCCGGGCCCGCCCGGGCCGCCCGCCGTGCCCGCGCCGCCGACCCCTCCGGCACCCGAACTGCCGCTCGCGGTCGTGCCGTTGAGGGAGCAGGTCTGGCCCATGCCGGTCATGTCGGCGATGTGGTCGGCGTTCGCCCGGAGCGTGGTGTCCACGTTGCCGCTGACGTGGTTGACGTACTGGTGGTACAGGCTGACGGCCTGCTTGACGCCCTCGGACTTGGCGATGTCGTCGTGCTTACCGGCCGGGTGGGCGGCGATGTAGTCCTTGGCGTACTGGAGTTCGCGGATCATCTCGGTCTTGGCGTCGCCCACCGCCTGCGCGGCGCCCTGCATCGAGGCCGCCATGACGTGTCCGGACTGGAGGGTGGTGGTGACGTGCGAGCCCTCTCCCCCGGAGAACTTCTTGAGGTACTGGGCGAAGCTGTCGGCGGCGGGCCCCGACATGCTCGCCATGGCCCGGTTGGCGGCCTCGACGATCGCCACGACGTGGCTGTCGGCCACCTCGTTCCACTTGTCCCAGGCGGCGGCGAGTTCGGCGAGCAGGTCCTCGTTGCCGTCGGGGAAGAGGATGTCGGCGCCTTGCTCGTTGCTCTGGAGGGTCTTGAGCACCTCGGCGAGGTCGGCGGGCAGCTCGATCATGGCAGCGGGTCTCCGGAGGGGTGCGGTCGAGAGGGGCGAGGGGCCGCGGCGGGGCGGACGGCCCGGCGGAGTGCCGGGCGGGTGACTTCGGCGGGCTGCCGTGCGGACGGCCCGGCACGGGCGGGCGGGGCGCCCGCCCGGCGGCGTCAGACGGCGGGCGGGATCCAGAGGCCCGGCCCGATGAAGGGCGGCGGGGTGTTGTAGTGGAGGTCGGGCACCTCCGCGGAGTGGTAGTCGACGCCCGGGTCGATGGTGCCCAGCCCCTCGTTGGGCGGCGGCGGGGCGGGGTGCGCCGGCTCGGCCACCGTCTCCGTGTCCCGCGCGTGGAGGAGGGGCGTGCCCTGCATCGCCTCCGTGTCCCGCGCCAGGTGGACGGGCGTGCCCTGCACCATCTCCGTGTCCTGCGCGTGGAGGAGGGGCGTGCCCTGCACCATCTGCGCGTCCTGCGCGTGGAGGAGGGGCGTGCCCTGCACCATCTCCGTGTCCCGCGCCAGGAACTCGGGCGTGCCCTGCACCGTCCCGGTGCCGCTGAGCGTCGGGACGCCGGCGGCCGTCCCGGTCAGGACGGGGCCCAGGCCGGCCAGGCCCGGGCCGGCCGGCATGGTGCCGTCGCCCATGAGGGTGCCGAGCGCGGCGGCCTGCTGGTCGTCGTTGGCGCGGTGCCTGGCGACCATGGACTGCAGGTTCTCGCCGACCGCGGTGGCGTTCTGGATCAGCACCTGGATGCCTTGGAGGACCTGCTCCTGGTGCTCGGCGAGGCCGCCGACCGAGGAGCTGCCGCCCTGGATCGCCTTGCCGATCAGGTCGGTTCCGTAGACGGTCTCCTTGACCTGCTTGACCTTGGCCGCCAACTGGTTCGCGGGACCGCTGAGTTCGTCCAGCAGCCCGAGGATCTTCTTGGCCGCCGCCTCGACCTCGTCGAGGTCGATCCAGACCGTTGCGTCCGCCACTTGCCCCACCCTCCGTGCTCCACCGCCCCCGGTCGGCACGCACCTGCACCGACGGTCCGCGCCGGGCGTGCCGGGGCACCGGGACAGGGCAGCCGGGAGGTGCCAGCGCGTGCTGCACCGGCCCATTCCGGGCCCACCCTAACCCGCAGTTGGGAGCGCTCCCGCCGGGCGGGCGTGCCGGGGTGACGGGACGTCACCCCGGCGTCCAGCTTCGCAGCGTCTCACGTCGCGGCGGAGTCCGGAAAGCATGCATCAGGTAAATTCACGGCATGAACCCGTAAGGGGAAGTAAAGACCGGATGTGCCCACTCCGGGTAGGTCGTGAATGTTCCGGGCATGTTCCGTGTCAGATTTTGACCGCTCCGCCCGGGGTGACGATCCGCAGGCCCGTCTCGTCGAGGTCGATCGCCAGCGGAGTGCCGTCCAGCGCGGCCTCGTTGAGCAGGGACGCACTGGCCAGGTGCCACAGCCGCAGGGTGCCTGCGGCGTCGCCCGCCGCCAGCAGCGCCTCGCCGTCGAACTCCCGGCCCGCCACGGCCCGGACGGCCGTGCCGCCGCCGGTCAACTCGGCGGTGCGGCTGCCGTCCTGGACGTCCCAGACCAGGACGGTGCCGTCGCCCGCGCCCGCGATCACCGCGGGGCGGCCGCCGAGCACCGCGAAGGACAGCACCTCGGCGGCCTGCGGCAGCCCGGTGCAGACCGGCCCGGCCGCGCCGCTGGTGGCGTGCCACAGGCGCACCACCAGGTCCTCGCCCGCAGTGGCCAGGATCGGCTGGCCGCCCGCCGCGGTCGCGGCCAGCGCGGTGAACGGGCCGCACCCGGTGGCGAAGCGGCGGTTGTCGGCGCCGGTGGCGGCGTCCCGGACGGCGATCACGCCGTCGCGTCCGGCGGAGGCCAGCAGCGGCTGCTCGCCGGGGGTGAAGGCGATCCCGGCGACCGGCCCGGCGTGCGGGACGGGCAGCGGGTGCGCGGTGCCGTCGGTGAGGCGGTGGCTGCGGACGGCACCGGCCGCGGTGCCGCAGAGCAGCAGGTCGGCGGTGAGGTCGAGGCTGTGGACGGGGCCGCCCTCGCCCGGCAGGTCGAGGAGCTGGCCTCCGGTGGCGGCGTCCCAGACCTGGACCGCGCCGTCGCCGAACCCTGCGGCGAGCACCGGGCGGCCGTGCAGGGTCCCGGCGGTCAGTGCGGCGAGCGGGCTGCCGGGGCGTCCGGCGGGCACCGCCCTGGGTGCGGGGGCGCCGGTGGCGGCGTCCCAGACGGTGATCCGGCCGGTCTCGTCGCCGGTGTAGAGGGCGTCCCCGACGGCGGCGAGGGCGGTCAGCCACTCCCCGGCGGGCCAGCCGTGCAGCGGGCGGCCGTCGTACACGTCCCAGGTGCGGACGGTGCCGTCCAGCGCGCAGGAGGCGAGGACGGGGCGGTCGGCGAGGGTGGTGAAGGCGAGGCCGGTCACGGTGCCGGTGTGGCCGTCGAGTTCGGCGACCGACTGGCCGGTGGCGAGGTCCCAGAGCCGGATCCGGCGGTCCTGTCCGGCGGAGGCCAGCACCGCCTGGTTGTCGACGGTGAGCACGGCCAGCGCGGCCACCTCGCCGCGGTGGCCGACCAGCAGGTGCAGCAGGTCGCCGCTCCCGGCGTCCCAGACCCGGACGGTGCCGTCGGGGGCGGCGGCGGCCAGCAGGTCGACCCCGGCGCAGTGCACGGCGCGCAGCGCGGTGGCGCCGTGGCCGCCGGTGGGCAGGGTGCCCAGCACCCGGCCGTCGTCGGCCCGGACGGCCCGCAGGTCGCCGGCCTGCCCGGCCGAGAACGCCACCGGGATGTCCCGGCAGACCAGGGCGGCGACGGACTGGGCGCCCTCGCCGCCGGTGGTGCCGTGCGCGACGGCGCCGGTGGCGGCGTCCCAGACCTGGACCGAGCCGTCGGTGCTGCCGACCGCGAACAGCGAGCGGCCGCCCGCCTCGCCGAGCGCGACGGCGGTCGGGGCGAGCCCGGCGTCGGCGTCGGAGCCGCCGAGCGGGGCGGCGTCGTCCAGCGCGGTGAGGCCGAACGCGCCGTCCGCCTCGACCAGGGCGTACGCGGCCCGCCCGGCCACGGTGCCGACCGCGGCGGCGCTGCGGGCGGTGCCGGCGGCGGGTTCGGTGCGGGCCAGGGCGGCGGGCAGCGCGGCGGGGGCGGCGGCCTCGCCGAGGGCCTGGGCCAGCAGCGCGTCGAGCACGGCCGCCTCGGCGGGGACGGGCGCGGCGGTGCCGTCGGCCCACTGCCGGTCGGGCTGCCCGGGCTGCCCCTGGACGGTGAGCCGCCGCCCGGTGGCGGGGGCGTCGACGGGTGCGGGGGCGGGGAGCCGGGCGGCTCCGGCGAGGACGCGGCGGAGCAGCGCGGGGTCGATCCGGCCGGTCCGCTCGCGGTCGGCGCGGCGGGCCCGGAAGGTGCCGTCGGCGGTGATCAGCAGTTCGCCGCGGCCGCCGTCTTCCAGCCGTACGCTTCCTGACATGGTGTCACTCCTGGTTCGGTGCGGGAGGTCGGGAGCCCCGTGGGTCAGCAGAGGTCTTCCGGTACGAGGGTGGCGTGCACGGCGTCGTGCAGCCGGTGGGTGCGGGAGCTGCGGAACAGCGCCGGGCGGTAGCCGGCCCGGCGGAAGCCGATCGCGGCTCCGGTGAGTTGGCTGGGCATGTTGTCGGCGGCGGCGTAGGCGTCGATCCGGCGCAGGCCGATCCGTTCGAAGCCGAAGCGGCACACCAGGCGCAGCGCGGCCTTGGCGGTGCGCAGGCGGCGGTGCTCGGGCAGCAGCCAGACGGCGACCTCGGCGCTCTGCTGCTCCGGGTCGAGGTTGACGAGTTCGGCCCAGCCGACGGGTTCGGCGGCGGCCGCCGCCTCGACGGTGAAGTAGGCGGCGCGGCCGGTCTCCCACAGCATCGGGGGGATGTCGGTGAGCCACTTCTCGGCGGCGGCGGTGTCCCGGTGCGGGACGACGGCCTGCAGGAACTCGCGCACCAGCGGGTCGTGGGTGCCGCGGTGCACGAGGGCGGCGTCGTCGGGGCGCGGGCGGCGCAGCACCAGGCCGTCGGCCGCCATCGGTTCGTCCCGCACTTCGGCGAGCGTGCGCATCGCTCCCCCCGTCCGCTCCCCTGCCGGCTGTGCCGGGCCGCCCTCGCGGGCCGCCCGGCGTACCCTCCCCCGCCGTTCGACCGGCCGTCAAGTCGAGTCCGGACCCCGGGCGTTCGGGCACGTCAGCGGGGCGTTAGCGGAACGTGAGCGGGGCCGGGCAGGCTCGGTCGCGGGGTTCGTCACTCCACGTCCCGCCGCCCCCCGGCCCACGCGTCCTCTCCCGGGCCGGGCGCCCCCGCTAGGGCGGCGGGACGCCCTCCCCCTCTCCCGGGCCGTTCCGGCGGCGGGCGTCAGTGTGCCCGCAGGCTCCGTACGGCGTCGATGATCCGGGTCCAGTTGTCGCCGCCGTGCCCGTGGTCGATCGCGTGCCGGTAGTGGGCCTGCACGGCGAGCGGGAGGGCGAGGTCGAGGCCGAGGGCGGTGCTGGTCTCGACGATGTGGTCGGCGGTGGCGCCCATCATGGTGACCGTGCTGAGGTGGCCGGGGTGCTCACCGGCGTCGATCCCGGCACCGGGGCGGCTCTCGCCGGCCCGCAGGATCGCGCCGACCTGGTCGGCGGAGGCGAGCAGGTCGGGCAGCGCCTCGGTGGCCTTCACCCCGGCGGTGCCGAGCATCGCGGTGGCGTGCATCAGCGCGGACAGGGTGCTGAGGAAGACCGCCAGCTGGGCCTGGTACATCAGTTGGGCCAGGCCCGGGTCGGCGCCCAGGTACCTGGGTTCGCCGATCTCCGCCAGGACGGCCCGGTGCCGGTCCATCACCTCCGGGTCGCCGCTGTAGTAGACGTGGGCGCCCGGGGTGCCGACCATCGGCGCGGGCACCATGACGCCGCCGGTGAGGAAGTCCGCGCCGTGCCGGGCCGCCCAGCGGGCGGCCTCGCGCGAGCGGTCGGGGGTGTCGGAGCCGAGGTTGGCCAGGGTGCGGCCGGCCAGCGATCCGGTGGCGCCGCCCAGGACGTCGTACATGGCGCGGTGGTCGGTGAGGCTGAGGAGGACGAGTCCGCCCGCCCCGAGCGCCTCGGCGGGCGTGGCGGCGAGCACCGCCCCGGCGGCGACGACGCCCTCGGCCCGGGCCGGGGTGCGGTTCCAGACGGTGACGGCGTGTCCGGCGGCGAGCAGGGTGCGGGTCATCGCCTGTCCCATCGGGCCGAGCCCGATGACGGTGACGGCGGCGGGGGTACTGGTGGGATGCTGTGGTTCGTTCACCCCGCCATCCTCGGCGGGTGCCGCCCGCGTCGGAAGTACGCACTATTTTCTGGGGTACTTACCTTTCTGTCAGGGGAGTTGACGATGGCCAGGGCACCGCGGAACGGTCCGTACATCTGCGGCATCGACGCCGCGCTCGACGTGGTGAGCGGCAAGTGGAAGGGCCTGATCCTCTGGGAGCTGGAGGCCCACCGCGTCCGCCGCTTCGCCGAGCTGCGGCGCGCCCTGCCCGGGGTGAGCGAGAAGATGCTGACCCAGCACCTGCGCGAGATGGAGCAGGACGGCCTCGTCCACCGCGAGGTGCACGCCGAGGTCCCGCCCCGGGTCGAGTACTCCCTGACCGAGCACGGGCGCACCCTGAACCGGGCCCTCGCCCCCCTGGGCCTCTGGGGCGCCGAACGGGTCCGCCGCGAGGGCCTCGCCACGGCGCCCCTCCTGGAGGCCGCGCCCTGACCGGTGGCCGGGTCCGCGCGGATCCGGCGGGCCGTCAGCTCACGGGGGCGGCGAGGCGGAGCTGCTCGTCCTCGACGATCCGCACCGCGAGCGCCCGGTCGGAGATGTCGACGGCCTCGGGGGCGGCCTCGGCGAGGTCGCTGCGGCGGGCGTAGCGGTCGAACAACTCGGCCTTGCCGCGCAGAAGTTCGACCAGTCGGCGGTCCAGGCTGTCGGTGGCGAGCAGCCGGTGCACCCGGACCCGGCGGATCTGGCCCATCCGCTGGGCGCGGGCCACCGCCTGGTCCTCCAGGGTCGGCTTGACCTGCGGCTCGCACAGGATGACCACACTGGCGGTCTGCAGGTTGAGGCCGGTCCCGCCGGCCTGGATCTGGCAGAGCAGCACGGCGTGGCCCTCGGCGGCGGTGAACGCGTCGACCAGTTCCTGTCGTTGCTCGGCAGGCAGCGATCCGGCGACGGTGCCGGTGACGGCCGCGCCGAGGGCGCCGTGCACGGCGGCCAGCACCTCCCGGAAGTACGAGAAGACCACCACCTTGTGCCCGGACTCGGCGGCCTCGGCGACGAGTTCGCGCAGGCGGCGGAGTTTCGCGGAGTGCGCGGGATCGGCGTAGGCGGCGCGGCGCATCGCCATGAAGTTGCCCTCGGCGACGGCTGCGGCGTACGCGGCGCGGTCCGCCGCGGAGAACTCGTCCCACTCGTCGACCCGCACCACGTCCGGGAGTTCGGTGAGCACGTCCTGCTGGTTGCGGCGCAGGTAGGCGGGGGCGACGGCGCGGCGGAAGGCGAGCGGGCCGAGGGCGCCGAGCCCGGCCGGGAGGTCGGCGAGCAGTTCGGGCTGGAGGTGGCCGATCAGGGTGCGGAACTCCTCGACCCGGTTCTCCATCGGGGTGCCGGTGAGGAACAGCACGTGCTCGGTGCGGGCGGCCCGTTCGGCGACCAGCCGGGTGCGCCGGGCGGCCGGGTTCTTCACGAAGTGCGCCTCGTCGACGACCAGGGCGGCCACCGGGTCGTCGGCCAGGGTGCGCAGCGACTCGTAGGTGGCGACCAGGACGCCGCCGGTGGCGAGCCAGCGCTCCCGGGCGGCCTCCCGGTCGGGGCCGTGGTAGCGGTGCGCGGCGAGGGTGGTGCGTTCGGCGGTCTCGCGCTGCCAGTTGACCAGCACCGAGGCCGGGCACACCACCAGGAAGCGCGCCGTCCCCTCCGCCGCGGCCGCCAGGTGGGCGAGCACGGCGAGGGCCTGGACGGTCTTGCCGAGGCCCATCTCGTCGCCGATCACCACCTTCTTCCGGGCCAGCGCGAACCGGGCGCCGAACGCCTGGTAGCCGCGCAGCGAGACGGTGCAGCCGCGGTCGTCGAAGCGCTGGGCGCGGACCTGCTCGGCGAGGTCGTCCGGCAGGTGGCCCTCGGTGGCGGCCCGGCCGTCGGTGGCGGTCGGTCCGGCGAGTCGGCCCTCCTCGGCGAGCAGGGTGAGCTCGGCGTAGAACTCGGCGGCCCGGTGCTCGAACTCGACCCAGGCCTCCACCTCCCCGGCGGTCGGGCGCAGCAGGTCCGCGGTGGTCTGGGCGAACCGCAGCTCGACCCCGTCGGCCGCCGCCCGCTCCCCCTCCGCGGCCAGCAACTCGACGGCCCGCCAGGCCCGTTCGCGCTTCTGCGCCCCGGCCAGCAGGCCGCGCAGCCTGCCCCGGGCGTACTTCGCCTCGGCCATCGGGGTCCCGTACCGGGCGTCGAGTTCGGCGGCCTCGGCGGCGGCCCGGCGGGCGGCGGGTCCGGCCAGCACCAGCCGGTGCAGGGCGGCGACCAGCGCGGTGGTCCCGGCGTCGGGGTGCGCGGGGTCGAGGCGGACGGCGACGCCCTCCCGCACGGCGACGGCGATCTGCCCGGCGGCACCGAGCAGGTGCGCGGCGGTGGGGCCGCCGATGCCGGGGATCCGCAGCAGGTCCTGCCGGGTCGCGGCGTGCACGGCCGCGACCGTGGTGTAGCCGACGGAGCGCAGCGTGCCGATCTGCAGGCGGCCCTCGGTGACGTCCTTCAGCCGCTCGACCGGGATCGCCTCCAGCTCGGCCCGCACCAGCCGCTCGAACACCTCCCGGTGCGCGGCGGCGACCTCCGCCACGGCCGTCGCGTGGTCCGCCACCAGCGCCCGCGCCGCCCCCTGCCGCCGCCCGGCCGCCGCGATCACGCCCCGGGCCCACCGCACGCTCCGTCCCGCCACCGCGCCTCCTCCCGCCGCCACCGTCCGGAGCGCCCATCCTGGCACCCGCCCCCGACGGGCGCGGTCCGCGGTCCGGGAGCGCCGGAGCGCCGTCGGCGGACGGCGGCGGACGGCGTTCCGGTGCTGCGCTCAGGCCAGTTCGAGGACGTCCGCGAGTCCGGCCGCGGCGAAGGCGGCGAGCAGGGGTTCGCGGCCCTCGGTGAAGTGGGCCCAGCTGTCGAAGTGGACGGGGACGACGCGGCGGGCGCCGAGGATGCGGGCGGCTTCGGCGGCGCGGGCGCTGTCGAGGGTGAGCAGGGCGTTGTCGAAGATGCCGGTGCGGGCGCCGCCCGCGAACAGGACGGCGGTGTCGACGGGGCCGAAGCGCTCGGCGATCCGCTCGACGACCTCCAGCGAGGCGTTGTCGCCGCTGACGTAGACGACGGGCAGGCCGGGGCCGGTGAGGACGAAGCCGATCACCTCGCCGGTGACCGGCTCGCAGCCGTCGGGCCCGTGCTGGGCGGGCACGGCGGTGATCGTGACCTCGCCCAACTCGACCTCCTGCCACGGGGCGAGGCCCTGTGCGGTGCCGCCGAGGCGCTCGGCGCCGCCGCGGGTGGTGAGGGTGAGCGGGACGTCGGCGAGCAGCTTGCGGCCGCTGTGGTCGAGGTTGTCGGGGTGCTCGTCGTGCGAGAGCAGGACGGCGTCGAGCGGGCCGAGGTCGGCGGGGTCGACGGTGCCGGGGAGGGTCTTGGTGAGGAACCGGCCGCCGCCGCGCGGGTAGTCGCCGGGGGCGTCGAAGGTCGGGTCGGTGAGCAGGCGCAGGCCGCCGTACTCGATCAGGGCGGTGGGGCCTCCGAAGACCTGGACGGTGGGGACAGCGGTCATGGCGCACCTCGCGAATCGGCGATCCCCTCACGGGGAACATCAACTTTCTCCGTGAGAAGAATCTAGCGACCCCTCACGGCGAATCGCAAGCTTTTCCGTGAAGTCACCCGACGCCCCCTCAACTCCCCACCTGGATCGATCAGTCGACATATCCACCAGGACCCGGGAGCCCGCCACCCCCGTCCGACGGGCGACCGCACGCCTCTCCTCACGGGCAACGCGAGCGTTTACCATGAGGGGCATGAGTCAGCGCACCACCGCCCCCGCCGCCGCAGAGCCCGTCGTGCCGCCGCCCGCGCCGGGGGCCGAGCAGTACCCGGCACTGGACTTCGCCAACTCGCTGCTGACGCTGCCGAGCGGGCCGCTGGACCTGATCGGGGCGCCGGAGGCGGCGTCCGAGTGGCTGGTGGGGCACGGGCTGGCGCCGGAGGCGGGGCGGGTGCTGGGGCCGTGCACGGTACGGCTGCGGGTCTTCCGGGGGGCGGTGCGGGAGTTGCTGGACGCCCGGGTGGCGGGGCGGCCCGCGCCGCCGGGGGCGCTGGCGGCGGTGAACGAGGCGCTGACCGCGGCCCCGGCGGTGGCGCTGCTGCGCTGGGACGCCGAGCGGGGCCTGCACCGCAGCCTGCCGCACCCGGCCGACCGGATCGCCGACCGGGCGATGGCCCGGCTGGCCGCCGACGCCGCCGACCTGCTGACCGGCCCGGACGCCGAGCGGCTGGCCCGCTGCGGGGGCGCCCCGTGCAGCCGGTTCTACGTCCGCACCCACGCCGCCCGGCACTGGTGCTCGACCCGCTGCGGCGACCGCGTCCGGGCGGCCCGCGCCTACGCCAAGCGGCGCGCGGAGCAGCGGGCCTGACCGGTCCGGCGGGCCTGGCCGTTGCCGGAAAGCGGAGGACCCCGGACGGCGGGCCGTCCGGGGTCCTCCGCGCAGGGGCGGGCCGGTCAGTGCGTCTCGGCCGCCGGGAAGGTCGGGTACTCGACGCCGGAGACGTGCTGGACGACCCGGACGACCTGGCAGGAGTAGCCGAACTCGTTGTCGTACCACAGGTAGAGGATCGCGTTGTCGCCCTCGACCTTGGTCGCGCCCGCGTCCACGATCGAGGCGTGGCGAGAGCCGATGAAGTCGCTGGAGACCGCGTCGGGCGAGTCGATGAAGTCGATCTGCCGCTTCAGCGGGGAAGTGAGCGAGACCTCCCGCAGGTGCTCCAGGACGTCCTCGCGGGTGGTCTCGCGGGCCAGCTGCAGGTTGAGGATGGCGATCGAGACGTCCGGCACGGGGACGCGGATCGAGCTGCCGGTGATCTTGGCCTTCAGCTCGGGCAGCGCCTTGGCGACGGCCGAGGCGGCGCCGGTCTCGGTGATGACCATGTTGAGCGGCGCGGAGCGGCCGCGGCGGTCGGCCTTGTGGTAGTTGTCCAGCAGGTTCTGGTCGTTGGTGAACGAGTGGACGGTCTCCACGTGGCCGCGCAGCACGCCGTACTCGTCGTCCATCGCCTTCAGCGGCGGCACGATCGCGTTGGTGGTGCAGGACGCGCAGGAGATGATCCGCTCGTCCGGCTTGACGGTGTCGTGGTTGACGCCGTGCACGACGTTCGGGACGTCGCCCTTGCCGGGGGCGGTCAGCACGACCTTGGCGATGCCGGGGCGCAGGTGCTGGGACAGGCCCTCGCGGTCGCGCCAGCGGCCGGTGTTGTCGATCAGGATGGCGTTGTCGATCCCGTAGGCGGTGTAGTCCACCTCGCTGGGGTCGTTGGAGTAGATGACCTTGATCGCGTTGCCGTTGGCCACGATGGTGTCGGTCGCCTCGTCCACGGTGATGGTGCCCTGGAACTGGCCGTGGATGGAGTCGCGGCGCAGCAGCGAGGCGCGCTTGACCAGGTCGTCGCCGCCGCCGTTGCGGACCACGATGGCGCGCAGCCGCAGGCCGCCGGCCTTCTCGACCAGCAGGCGGGCGAGCAGGCGGCCGATCCGGCCGAAGCCGTACAGCACCACGTCGCGCGGGGCCTGGCGCTCCAGCTTGTTGGCGCCGGTCGCGCCCGCCACCGCCTCGGCGGTGAACTCGGCGACGGACAGGCCGCGGTCGTCGGCGCGGTGGGCCTCGGCGAGCAGGCCGAGGTCGATCTGGGACGGGCCGAGGTCGAGCGTGGCGAGGGCCTGGAGGAAGGGGAAGGTCTCGGTGATCGAGAGCTCCTGGCCGGCGATCTGGCGGACGAAGCGGTGCGTCTTCAGGATGCTGATCACCGACTTGTTCACCAGGGAACGGCTGTGCAGCAGGATGGTGACGTCCCGCTCGCGGTGGAGCCGTCCGATGATCGGGATCATCGTCTCCGCGAGCTCCTCGCGGGTCTTCCAGTCCGTGAACACGTCGTCGTTGACAGTCACAATTCAACTTTCGAGGGTAGGCCGAGCTGAGGGTGGGCCGAGCTGGCGGCGGGGCCGTGCCGAGGGTTGGCCGCGCCGAGGCGCCCCCCATGCTAGCCACGGCCCTCCGCCCGCTCCGGGGCCGGTCCCCCCGCTGACCAGCGGCGCTTCGCCCCGGAAGGGGTCGACGGACGTGACGGCGGCCACACCCGCGGCACCCGGCGGCGGCTTCCGCGCTGCTCCGGCCCGGATGTGACGGGCCGTCGGTCGACGCCCCGCCGCCCGCACGGCGTGACCAACATCACCCGCGTCGCGTTCGTCACCCTCCGGGGTGACGCTCCGTCAGTTCCCCGGCCACCGCGGTCCGACCGCCGCCAGAGTGTGGGGGACGGACGGGTCCGGCCGCCTCCGGCCGGACCGCCGCGAGCGAGAGGACGGCTGTTCATGGGACACGACGCCCACCGACGGGCCGCGCTGGTGTTCACCCTGTTCGACGCCAACGGCAACGGGGTGCTCGACGCCGACGACTTCGCCCTGATGACCGAACGGGTGCTGGCCGTCGCCGCGGACTCGCCCGCCGCCGACCGGCAGGCGCTCGCCGACAGCCTGGAGCACTACTGGCGGGTGCTGTCCACCACGCTGGACGCCAACGGCGACGGGGTGATCAGCCCGGAGGAGTTCCGCGGCTTCGTCCTGGACCCCGAGCTGTTCGGCGCCACCGCGGCCCGCTTCGCCGACGCGCTCGCCGCGCTCGGCGACCCCGAGCACGACGGCCTGATCGAGCGGGACCGGTTCGTCGCCCTGATGCTCGCGATCGGCTTCGAGAAGGAGAACACCGAGGCGCTGTTCGACGCCTTCGGCCCGGACGCCGAGGACCGGATCGCCGTCGAGGTGTGGGCCGAGGGCATCCGCGACTACTACGCGCCGGAGAAGTCCGGCATCCCCGGCGACCGGCTGGTTCCGCAGTCCGCCTGATCGGCCCGCCCGCCGCCCGCCCCTCCCCCGCCCCGCGCCCCCGCGCCACGGCACGGCCCGTCGCGCCCCGCCGCTCCCGAGGAGTCCCGCAGTGACCACCGCACCGCCCATCGCCCTCGCCGTCGGCCGGGGCACCGGCCCGGACCTCGCCCCCGTCTTCGAGCGGGTGCTCGACCGGATCGCCCGGCTGCACGGCACCCGGGTCCGGGTGGAGCGCTCGCCGCGGGTCTACCACTCGTACGTGTCGCTGCGCGCCGAGGCCGCGGGCACCGCGGAGATCGCCGCGATCACCGAGCAGGACGCCGCGCACTACGAGTGGTTCTGCCGCGAGCAGGCGGCCGCGGGGGTGCGGGCGGTGTTCCGCACCGCGATCAACGCCCAGTCGCTGTACCTGGTCCGGCAGCGGCTGGCCGCCGTCAAGGTCGAACCGCTCACCGCCGGGACGGCGCGGCTGCTGCTGGTCCGCGACCAGGCGCAGGGCTTCTACACCGGCGAGAACCGGCACTCCCCCGGCAGGGTGGTGCGCACCATGGAGTTCAGCCGCGCCGTCACCGAGCAGGTGGTGCGCTACGCGGTGGAGCGCGCCCGGCAGTCCTGGCCCGAGGGCCCGGCCCGGGTGCTGCTGGCCTACAAGTACCACCTGCTGGACGGCGCGCTGGACGACTGGACGGAGCAGCTGTCCGCCGAACTCGGCCTGGACGTCGCCCTGTTCCAGCCCGACACGGTGAACCGCAACCTGATCGCGCACGGCCCCGAGGACCGCACGCTGCTGGTCGCCGGGAACGAGTGGGCCGACATCATGCACGTCGTCCTGCTCGACCGCTACGGCTCCGAGCGGCAGGAGAACCGCTGCACCGAGAACGTCCACCTGCACCCGGCGCTGGCCGGGCTCACCGAGTACCAGACCGTGCACGGCTCGGCCGACGACCTGGCCGGACGCGACCTGGTCAACCCGGTCGCCACCATCCGGGCCGCCGCCCGGATCGCCGAGCGGCACGCCGACTGCCCCGGTGCGGAGGCCGCCGTGGAGGCCGCGATCGCCGCCGCCCTGGCCCGCGGGGCCCGCACCCCCGACCTCGGCGGGACGGCCGGCACCACCGAGGTGACGGACGCCGTGCTCGACGCCCTCACCGGCGGGCCCGTCCCCGGCCCCGTCCCCGTCCCCGCCCAGGACCCGACCGCCCGGGCGGGGGCCCGATGAGCCCGGTGGGCCCGGTGGGCCCGGTGGGCCCGGTGGGCCCGGTGGGCCCGGTGGGCCCGGACTCGACCGAAGGACGGAGCGCGCTGGTCGTGGTCGACCTGCAGAACGA
The DNA here is from genome assembly GCF_042894345.1 of Kitasatospora sp. NPDC001540. Lineage (NCBI taxonomy): Bacteria > Bacillati > Actinomycetota > Actinomycetes > Kitasatosporales > Streptomycetaceae > Kitasatospora > Kitasatospora sp. NPDC001540. The sequence continues at coordinate 12,395 of NZ_JBIAVO010000002.1, read as the reverse complement.
CTTCTGCGCGGGCGAGGTCGCCACCGCGCGCTTCCCCGGCGACCCGGCCCTGCTCGCCCGGGCCGCCGCCCACAGCGTCCGCGCGGTGGAGTCGGCCCGGGCGGCGGGGACGGAGGTGCTGTTCGTCCGCTTCCTGGGCGACCGGGCCCACCAGGGCCCGGCCTGGCGGCGGCGGGACGCCCTGCTCGGCAAGCGCCCCAAGTGCCTGGAGGGCAGCTGGGGCGCCGAGTTCCACGGCGTCCGGCCGCGGCCGGACGAGGCGGTGTTCACCAAGCGCGCCTGCTTCGACGCCTTCCAGGACCCGGACTTCGAGCCCCACCTGCGCCGTCGCGGCATCGGGCACCTCGTCCTGGCGGGCCTGTTCACCGACGTCTGCGTGGACTCCACCGCCCGCACCGCCTTCCAGCGCGGCTTCCACCTGACCGTGCTGCGCGACTGCACCACCGCGCTGCACCTGGCGGACGCCGACATCCTGCGCTTCATGGCCCGGGTGTACGGCGCCCGGATCACCGACCTGGAGCAACTCCCCTTCGCCTCCCCCGGGTTCGACGCCGCCGCGACCCCGGCGGGACGGCGGTGACCGCGCCGGAGGCCGCTCCCCACCCCGACGCCGGGGTGGCGGGCGGCGTCGGCCGGACCGCCCTGCTGGTCGCCAACGCCCGGGCCCTGGAGGCCCGGCGGAGCGGGGCCCTGGCCGTCGACCCGTTCGCCGAGCACTTCGTCCGCGCCTCGCCGGGCTGCGCCGACTGGCCGGACGACCCCGCCCGGGTCGACCCCGACGACCCGCTGTGGGGGCGGCTGGCCCGGTACTTCGCGCTGCGGACGAAGGTGCTGGACGAACACCTGCTCGCCGCGACCGGCTCCGGCACCCGGCAGGTGGTGCTGCTGGGCGCGGGCCTGGACAGCCGGGCGCACCGGCTGCCCTGGCCGCCCGGCACCACCGTGTGGGAGCTGGACCGTCCCGAGGTGCTCGACTTCAAGCAGCGCGTCTTGGACGGGCTGGACGCCGCCCCGCTCGCCCGCCGCCGCACCGTCCCGGCCGACCTGCGCGAGGACTGGACGACCGCGCTGACCGCCGCCGGACTGGACCCGTCCCGGCCGGTGGCCTGGCTGGCCGAGGGCCTGTTCCTGTACCTGCCGGCCGCCGCCGAACTCGCCGTCGCCACCGCCCTGGACGGGCTCGGCGCCCCCGGCTCCACCCTCGCGTACGAGGTCAAGGCCGCCCCCGAGTCCCCGGCCGTCCGGGCCGCCCCCGTCTACGCGGCGGCCCGCCGTCGGCTCGGCATCGACCTGCTCGCCCTGTTCGCCCCCGGCCCCCGCCCCGACACCGCCGCCGCCCTGACCGCCCTCGGCTGGACCGCCACCGTCCGCACCCCCTTCGAGCACTCCCCCGGCACGCTCCGCCCCGAACCCCACGACGCCCTGGCCGCCAACCGCTGGGTGACCTGCGTCAAGCGGCGCCCCGGCGACCGCTCACCGGCCGCTCCGCCCGGCGGCGGGGGCGGCCACGCGGGCGGCCTCCGCGAGAGTCGCTGAGGCGACGGCCTCGCGGTAGAGCGACATCCGGTAGATGCCGGACGCGGCGGACCTGACCACGGCCACCAGCAGCAGGACGGCCGCGACCGCGGCGAGGCTCGCGAAGAGGACGGAGGTGCTGTCCGACTCCACCGCGAGGATCAGCGCGGCGAGCGTCCCGAGCGCGACCAGCGCGGTGACGAGGAAGAGCCTCAGGCCGCCGACGACCCAGCGGCCCAGCACGTGGCGGCCGAGCGCGAGCGACCGGCGCAGGCTGGCCGGCAGGCCCGCCCCCTCGACCACGATGACGGGCAGGACGAAGAAGGTCAGCAACGACCAGGAGAAGCCCAGCAGGTCGAAGAGGGTGGCGAGCCCGGCGAGCGATTCCCCGGTCCGCAGCACCGAGCCGAGGAGCAGCGAGAGCAGGCCCCAGGACAGCAGCGTCGGCAGGCGCCGCCCGGTCGCCGCCAGCGAGGCGCGCAGCGGCGGGCGCCGACCGTCGAGGAGTTCGTGGACGGAGTGCAGCAGGGCGGCGGTGCAGAGCCCGCTGAGCGCGGAGGCGGTCCACAGCACCAGCGCGACCGCTCCCCACTGGGCCGGGCTCGGGGCGCCGCCGTCCTCGACCCGGTGCCAGACCCCCCGGAGCAGCGGGAGCCAGGCGACCGCGGGCACCACGGCGACGGCCAGCAGCCCGAGGGCGGGGAAACCGAGCAGGGCGGGGCGGCGCCGCAGCACACGGGCGGCCGTGCGGATGATTCCGGGGGTCATGCGGGCCTCTCGGGCGACGGGCGAACGGGTGGGCGGCACGGTACACGAACCGGCCGACACCCACCGCCGCCTCCCCGCCCCGCTCCCGCCGCCCCTACGACTCCCTGAGCTTCGGCCCGAGTTCGGCGATCAGGCGGCGGTAGGCGTCGAAGGCGGGCTTGGGTGTGTGGTCGTCGCGCAGCAGGCCGAAGCGGTGGAACAGGCTGCCGCCGGAGCTGTCCGCGTCGCGCAGCGCGAACAGCGTGTAGCCGTCGATGCCGAGTTCCCCGGCCCGGTCGGCGACGGTGCGGAGCACTGTCTCCAGCACCCGCGCCTGGGCGTCCTCGGGTCGGTCGGGGCCGGTCGGCCAGCCGTTCTCGCAGATCCGGATCGGGACGTCGGCCGGGATGCCCGCCTTCGGCAGGTCGGTGTGCCGGAAGGCGTGCAGCACCCAGGCGGCGGCCTCGGCGAGGCGCTCGGCGGGAACGGGGTGGAAGACGTCCGGGAAGAAGTCCAGGCCGACGTAGTCGAGCGCGTCCAGGAAGGGCCGGTCGGCGAGCTTCCCCAGCGCGGGCCAGAAGGGCGCGTCGGGGTCGAAGGAGGGCACGGCGTTGAAGCCGACCGTGGCGTCCAGTCCGAGCGCGCGCACCTCGTCCGCGGCCGCGACCACCCCTTCCACCAGCGCCTCCAGCACGCCCGGGACGCTGCCGTCCAGCACCGGCAGGTCGGCGTTCGGCTCCTCGCACACCTGCACCGAGCCGAGCCGTCCGCCGAGTTCGCGCACCTGCGTCCGCACGTACGCCGCCCAGCCCGCCAGGCTGCCGGTCGGCTCGCGGAACTGCAGGACGAGGTCGACCTTCCGCCCGGCCCGCCCCAGGTACGCCTCCCAGCCCTCGGGGGTCTGGGGCAGCGCGGGGGCGGTGGCGGCGAAGGAACGGTAGATCCGCACCCGGAAGCCGGGCTCGTCGCCCTGCAGCAGGTCGAGCGCCTCGGCGATCCGGACCGGGTCGTCGGGCCGGACGGGGTGGAGCAGGCCGTGCTCGTCGCCGAGCAGCCCGCCCGGGTAGATCCCGAACGTGAACCCCTGCCGCTGTCGGGCCATTTCGCTCTCCTCGCCACTCATCGGATCACTCGCCGGGCAAGACTTGGCGTGACACCAATTTTTAAGTGACCCTACCATTCCGTACAATGGGCGCATGGGCCTTCGCGAGACCAAGAAGCAGCGGACCCGCACCGCCATCGCGGACACCGCACTGCCGCTCTTCCTGGCGCACGGCTTCGACCGGGTCACCGTCGCCGAGGTCGCCCGGCACGCGGGCGTCTCCACCAACACGGTGTTCAACTACTTCCCGACCAAGGAGGACCTGTTCTTCGACCGGCAGGACGAGGTCGAACGCCACCTCGCCGCCCTGGTCGACCCGCTCCCGCCCGGCGCCTGCTGCCCCGCCGCCGCCGTCCGCGACGACCTGTGCGCCGCGCTGCGCCGCGCCGACCCGGCGCTCGGCCTCGCCCCCGGCGCCGACGCCTTCTTCCGCATCGTCGAGGCCAGCCCCGCCCTGCGCGCCCGCGAACGCGAGATCGGCGAACGCGCCGAAGCCGCCCTCGCCGCCGCCCTCGCCCCCCGCACCCCCGACGCCTCCCTGCTGGCCGGCGCCCTCACCGGCCTGCACCGCGCCACCCTGCGCGAACTGCGCCGCCGCGTCCTGGCCGGCGACCCGCCCCCCACCATCGCCGCCGACCTCACCGCCGCCGCCACCCGCGCCTTCGCCCCGCTCTGCACCTGCCCGCCGCCCGGCACCGCCTGAGCCCCCGCACGGCGCCCGGCGCCCGGCGCGGGAGAGGTGGCGACGAGAGAGAACCCTCGGACGTGCCGGGCGTGTTCGCACCCCCGGCCACCGCGCGCCGGGATGCGGGCCGCCGCGGTGGCCGCGGCCCGGGCCGAAGGGGCCCACCGGGCGCCGGGGCCGGCCTCGGTGCTCGCAGGATCGGGGGTCGGTGCGCCGCGACCGCCGGACGCTCCGGCGGAGGAGGCGGTGCGACACCCGGTCGCCCGGCGGTCCGGGGAGTCCTCCCTGCCGGGGGGCTTGACGCGGCACTGCCGGGGGGCGAAGGTAGCGAAACCATCTGACATGTTGCGTGTGACATTGCATATTCTTCGATGCCACCGCCGAGGCGGGGCCGCCCGCACCCGAGGAGGCCCGCCCGTGGATCTGGAACTGCGGCATCTGCGGGTGCTCTGCGCGATCGCCGACAGCGGCAGCGTGGGCCGGGCGGCGGCGGCGATCGGCGCCTCCCAGCCCGCCACCAGTACCCAACTGCGGCGCATCGAACACTACTTGGGCGCGGCGGTGTTCGACCGCACGGCGGCCGGGGTGGTGCCCACCACCTTCGGCGCGGAGGTGCTGGCCGCCGCCCGCGAGGTGCTCTCCCGGGTCGACCGGCTGGGCCGGGCGGCCGCCCCGGACGACGGGCGCCCGCACCGCGAACTGCACCTGAGCACCGACTGCCCCGCCCTGCTGCCCGGCACCCTGGCCCGGACCAGGCAGCTCAGGCCGGAGCTGCGCTTCGCCCTGGCCCGCGACCGGGAGGCCGAGCCCTCCTTCGACCTCGCCCTGCTGCTGGACCGCCCCGGCTCGGGCCTGCGCGCCACGCCCGCCCTGGCGGCGCGGGCCGTCGCCACCGAGCCGGTGTTCGTCGCCCTGCCCACCGGCCACCCGCTGCGCCACCACGCCGAACCGGCGCTGGCCGACCTGGCGGGCGAGCACTGGCTGCTGCCCGCCGCCGACGGCGCGGCCTGGCCCGCGCTGCTGCGGGCGGCCTGCGAGGCGGCCTCCTTCGCCCCCGCCGGGGTGCGCGAACTGCCGGGCGGGCGGCGGGAGGTGCTCGACCTGGTGGCCGCGGGCCTGGGCGCGGCCCTGGTGCCGGGCAGCACCGCGCCGGTGCCGGGCGTCGCGGTCAAGCCGCTGCTGGGGGCGCCGCTGTGGCTGCGGTACGTGCTGCTGTGGCGGCGCGCCAGGATCGGCCCGGGTCTGGCCGACACCCTGTTCGGAGCGGCCGCGGCCGCGTACCGGGAGCTCGCCGCCGAGGCCCCCCACCTGCACAGCTGGGCCGGTCGCACCTTCCGCCCGCCGCGCACCTGAGCGCTCCGCCCCGGGGCCCGCCCCCTGGGGGGCTGCACCAAGGCCTTCCCGGCCGTGTTATGCCGCGTTCATGAAATGTCATATGACCTGTGACATTGTTCTGACGCTGCCTCCGGTGCCAGGATGCTCAGCGCGTCACCCTCCCCCTCCGATGTGCTCGGTGAGCTCCCTCCCCCAGGAGAAGCAGTGCGTCTGCGCATACCCCTCCCCACCCTGGCGGCCGGCCTGCTGGCCGGCTGCACCGTCGCGGCCACCCTGCTGCCGGTGACCCCGGCCGCGGCCGCCCCCGGCGGACCGTCCGCGAAGGCCGCCGCGGCGGCGGCCCCCGCCCCGGCCCCGGCCTCCGCCGTGGACGCCCACGCCCCCGGCGGGGCCGTCCCCAAGCCGCTCGGCCCGATCGTCGACGCCGCCCCCGAGAGCCCGACCCCGGTGGCCGCGCCGCTGCCGCCCGCCCTGCTCGGCCAGCTCCAGATGGGGCAGCCGAAGGGCACCGCCGTCCAGACCGCCCCACGTCCGGCGCAGCGGAAGGCGGGCGGGGCCCCGGGCGCCACCGCCCCCGCCACCGCTGCTGCCGCCACCACCACCGCCGCTGCCGCTGCCGCGCAGAGCTGCACCTACGCCGACTTCGGCAGCCGCTCCGGCGCCGACCTGGTGAGCTTCGTCAGGTCCTCGACGACCGCCTGCGTGGGCACGCTGTACAACGTGACCGGCACCGACGCGGGCGCGATCTTCAAGCAGGCCAACATGCTCACCGTCGCGGGCGCCTTCAAGGACCTGTCGGCCACCTACGACGGCACCGACAACTCCGGCATCCTGCAACTGGTGCAGTTCCTGCGGGCCGGCTACTACGTGCAGTCCTACTACCCGTCCCAGGTCGGCGGCTACGGCGCCACCCTGACCGGCGCCACCCGGGCCGGACTGGACGCCTTCTTCGCGGGCCCCCGCTGGAAGGACGTCACCGACGCCAACGGCACCGTGCTGTACGACGTGCTGATCCTGACCGACAGCGCCAACGTCCAGGCCGAGTACCTGAACGTCTACCGGCAGGTGCTGGACGGCTACGACAACGGCTACAACGCGACGCCGAAGATGGTCAACGCCGTCAACGCGGTGCTGTTCGCCCCGCTGTGGCGCGGCAACTGGAACCCCGACTTCGTCAACGCGATCGGCGCCGACACCTCGCTGGTCACCTCGCTCGGCACCTTCGCCCTCGACCACCGCGACCTGCTGGGCACTTCGAACGCCTTCCTGGACGTCAACGCGGGCAACGACCTCGCCCGGACGGCCGGGACGTCCACCGCCGCGGAGAACGCCGCCAAGCCGCTGGTCAAGCAGATCCTGGACACCACCCGGATCCTCGGCCCGACCGGCCCGCTGTACGTGCACGTGGCGTACAACGCCAACAGCTACGACCACGGCCAGTGCTCGTACTACGGCACCTGCGACCTGCCGACCAAACTCGCCGACGCCGTGCTGCCCAACGTCCTGGTCTGCGACAACCGGACGCTGCGCGCGCAGGCCCTGACGGTGGCCCAGCTGCAGCCGGTGTGCGACAGCCTGCGCGGCGAGGACGCCTTCTTCCACGCACTGGTCAAGGACAACGGCCCGGTGCCGAACCAGTACGGGAAGACGGTCGTCATGCCGGTGTTCGCCAGTGCCGCCGACTACCAGACCTACTCGTGGGCGATCTACGGCAACTCCACCGACAACGGCGGCCAGACCGTCATGGACGTCACCGACCCGAACAACCAGCCGGTGTGCGTGATGTACCAGAAGTCGTGGAACGACGACTTCCCGGGCAACGTGTGGAACCTCAACCACGAGTACACCCACTACCTCGACAACGTCTACGACATGAAGGGCAACTTCGCCGCCGAGACCTCCGTCCCGGACATCTGGTGGATCGAGGGCGTCGCCGAGTACCAGTCGTACGCCTACCGCGGCGTCACCGACACCCAGGCGATGGCCGAGGCGGCCAAGCACACCTACAAGCTGTCGACGATCTTCCAGAACACCTACGGCAACTCGGACTCCACCCGGGTCTACCCGTGGGGCTACCTGGCCGTCCGCTACATGGTCGAGAAGCACCCGGCGGACGTGTCCGCCGTGCTCGGCCACTTCCGCACCGGCGACTACCAGGGCGGGTACGCGGTCTACAACGGCCTCGGCACCTCCTACGACGCCGACTTCGACGCCTGGCTGACCCGGTGCGCGAACGGCGCCTGCTTCGCCACCGGCCCGACCGCGCTGTTCGACCAGTCCGTGAACGGCGCCACCGTCACCCTCACCGACCGCTCCGTGGTCACCAACTCCCCGGCGCAGATCACCGGTTGGCACTGGACCTTCGGCGACGGCTCCTCCTCCGACGAGCGCAACCCCTCGCACACCTACGCCAAGGCGGGCACCTACACCGTCGCGCTGACCGTCACCGACGCCACCGGCCGCACCACCGCCACCCCGGCCTCGGTCACCACCACCGTCGACGGCAATAGCCCCGCCCTGCCGATCTGCACCGACCAGCGCACCGACGCGATGGGCCAGAACTGCCGACGCACCGGCCGCGCCCGCACCGCGGGCAACACCGACTACCTGTACGTCTACCTGCCCGCCGGGACGACGACCCTGAAGGTCACCACGAGCGGCGGCACCGGCACCGCGTACCTGTACTACAACGACACCACCTGGGCCTCCCCCGGCGCCTTCACCGCCTCCTCCACCAACCCGGGCACCACCCAGAGCATCACCGTCACCACCCCCACCGCCGGGTACCGCTACCTGAGCCTGTACGCGGTCACCGACTTCTCCGACGTCACCGTCAGCACCCAGTTCTGACCCACCGACCCCCCACCCGGAGCAGCCGCGGCCACCAGCCGCGGCTGCCCTCGGCGTTCCCCGGTGTTCCTCAGCGCAGCCGCTCGGCCGCAGCCTCCCGCAGCTCGTCCCGCTCCACCAGGCTGTCGCGCAACTCGGCTATCCTCGCCGACAGTTGAGCGTCCAGCGGGACGTGCCGCACCGCGTACAGGCGGGCGTCCGACTCGCAGTCCCAGAGCGACTCGCGCAGCATCGGGGCCGTCCGCTCCGGGTCGATCGCGTGCAACGTCCGCAGGTAGGAAGGGCGTTCGTAGCTGTGCGGGGTGCACCGCCAGAAGCGGGCCAGCAACGGTCCGCCCTCCGCGGCGGCCGGGCCGAGCCGGGCCAGCCCGTCGGAGACGGTCTTCGGCCCGCACCAGGCGCGCTCCTCCCACTGGCTCGCCAACTCGGCCACCAGTCGCGGAACGTCCTCGGCGCCGTGTTCGGCGAGCACCTGCACGCCCAGCCACTGCAACCAGTGGCGGTCGTCGGCGGCCCACTCCCGGGCCGGTCCGACCGCGAGCGGGCCGAGCCGCCGCACCGCCCGATGCACGCCGGGCAGCGCCCGCACGCCGAATCCGTCGCGCCCGTCAGCCGTCAAGTCCGGTACCAGCGAGAGGAGTTCCACCGGAACAGCGGGGCGCTCGGCCAGGGCGCGCAGGGCCTCGCCACGCTCGCCGTACGCGGCGCCCGGATCGGCCAGCACCGCGAGCAGCCGCGAGTCCAGCCACGGCACGAGGGGCGGCGGACGCCTCCCGTGGGTACACCCCCTACCGTGAACAGTGCGGGCCGCGCCGCCGGGGCGGGCCCGCTGACGGGGGGCGTCATGGGAACGGTCGGCGTGGTGTGCGCGGTGGTCGGGCTGCTGGGGGCGGGGCTGCTGCGCCGGCTGCCCGTCCGGGGGCGGGCGGAGGGCCTGTCGGCGGCCGGGGTCGCGGCGGTGCGGGGCGGAGCGCGGGCGGCGCTGGCGGTGGTCGCCGTGGAGCTGCACCGGGCGGGGACGGTCGAGGTCGGACGCTCCGGGCGGCTACGGCGGCTGGTGCACAGCACGCCGGGGCGCGGCGCGACCCCGCTGCACCGGGCGCTGTGGGCGGCGCTCGGCCGCGAACTGTCGCTGACCGACGCCGCCGTCACCCCGGCCGTGCGGCGGGCCCGGGCGGAGCTGCTGGCCGACCTGGCCGGGCGCGGCCTGCGCTGCGGGCGGGCCCGGCTGGCCGCGTCGACGCTGCTCGCCCTGGCCTCCGGCGGGACGGCGGTGGTCCTCGCGGTGCGGGGCGACCTCGCCACCGGTCTGCCGCTGGCGGCACTCGCCCTCGCCGTCCCGTGCACCCCGGCCCGGACCCTGGCCGGGCACCGGCTGCTGCGCACCCTGCGCCGCCGCCACCCGCTGCCCGGGGCGGAGGCGGCACAGGCGACCGACCCGGCGGAGGCCGGTCTGCTGACCGCCCTGCACGGGCGCCGGGCGCTGCGCCTGCTGGCACCGCAGTTCGCCGCCCTGTCCGGCCTGTTGGGCCGCCGGACGGCCCGGGAGACCGTGGCCCGCTCCGAGGGCGACGCGTTCGGTTTCGGCACCGTCTCCACCTCCGTCCTCAGCTCCGGTGACAGTCACGGGGTCTGAACCGCCCGGATCCGCGGTCCGTCCGGGCGCCGCGTCGGTGCCGGGGTGCATCCTGACCGGATGGACGCACGCAAGCCCGGCATGTGGTGGGGCACCACCGTCGAAGCGCCCGACCCCGGCGCGCTGGCCCGTTTCTACGTGGCGCTGCTCGACTGGCACCTCGGCCACGAGGAGCCCGGCACCGCAGTGGTCGCGGCCTCCCCGCAGGGGCCGTTCCTGGTGTTCCAGCAGGCCGACGGCTACCGGCCGCCGGTGTGGCCGCCGCAGGAGGGCCGGCAGCGCCCGATGATGCACCTCGACTTCCAGGTCGCCGACCTGGACGCCGCGGTGGCCGAGGCGGTGGCCCTGGGCGCGGTGCTCGCCGAGCACCAGCCCCAGGAGCACGTCCGCGTCCTGTTCGACCCGGCCGGGCACCCGTTCTGCCTCTGCCACGACCCGTCCTGACCGACCCGCCCTCGCCCCTGGTCCCGGCCCCGGCGGGACGGGCCCCGGCAGGGTGGGGCAGACTGGCCCGCCGTGAACGACTCCGTACGCGAACTCCCGCCCGTCTGGTCCCGGGTCCGGGCCCGGCTGGCAGACGGCGCCCGCCCCGGCGGGGCACTGCGGCCCGCCGCCGACCCCGCCGCGCTGGACGCCCACGGGGCGCCGCCGAGGCGGCCGCTGCCGGCCGACCTGCGGGCCTGGTGGCTGCTGCCCGACGTGCCCGTGGGCTACTGGCTGCCCGGGGACTTCTCCCCGCTCGCGTGGCCGGAGGCGCTGGCGTACCTGGAGTTCCAACTCCAGGTGGCCGAGGGCGAGAGCTTCGACGCGGAGGGGCGGCCCGAGCCCCGCTACCTGCCGGAGTTCCTGCCGATCGCCCACGGCCCGGGCGGGGACACCCTGTTCGTGGACCTGCGCCCCGGCGAGGACCACGGCTCGGTGCGGCTCTGGGACCACGAGACCTGGCAGCTGGACGTGCCGTGGTGGCCGTCCGTCACGGCGATGCTGCTCGACGTCGCCCGGGCGCTGGAGACCGGCGCCCCCGTCCTGCTCGGGCACCGCGCCCTCGGCGGCTCCACCCCGCCCGCCACCGTCGCCGGCTTCGACGCGGACGGCGGTCCCGAGTGGGTCGAGACGGAAGGGAGTTGACGCCTCCCGCCGGGCCGGGGCGACGGGGCGATCGTCCCGCTCGAGGCTGCCCCTCGCCCCTCGGGGCCGGGGCGGGAGTGGGAGATCATTCTCGGCATGACCCCCGTTCTGGTGTTCGGCCTGGCCGCGTCGATCGCGCTGCTGACCCGGCGGCGGCCCCCGGGCCGCCGGCCGGGGTCCGGGGCGGCGGAGGTGGAGGTGGCCGGGTTCGACCCGGTGGCGTACGGGCTGGTGCCCTCGGCGGAGTTGGACCCGCGGCGGGGCGGGCCGCCGATGCGGCTGCTGCGGCGCAAGGAGTGGGAGGCGCTGGCGGACTCCTGCCTGGCGGGCGGCTGGCGGGCCGCCGAGGCGCACGTGGCGGCGGCGGGCACGGACTGGGACGAGCGCTGGTCGCGGCTGGACTTCCTGACCCGGGTCGCGGCCGAGCGCGACGCGTGGCTGACCGCCTGGGAGGAGGCGGGGACGGACCTGTGCGCCGCCGCGACGGTCCGGGCCCGACCACCGGCCCGCGGGGTCCGAGGACCCGGAAACCGGCACTCAGCAGTACGTCCGGGCCTTCTTGACGGCGGGTTCGGCCCGCTGGGCGTCGAAGGTCACGTTGATCAGCTGCTGCGCCTCCCTCAGGGCGTCGGCGAGCGGCTGGAACGTGGCGTCCTCCAGGGCGGCCGCCCTGGCCAGTTCCTCGGCGCCGGCGAGGCGGGCCACCGCGACGTCGAACGCCTGCCCGCCGTCGGTGTCGGGCATCCGTTCCGGCAGCCGGTTCACGGCCGCACAGGCCAACTCGGCGTCGGTGCCCCGGAGCTTGCCGGACGCCGCCCCCGACTGGCAGGCCGCCAGAGCCATCAGTAGACCGACCACGGCCACAGCAGCTGTCGGACGCCTCATCAGTTCCCCCCGCTCGAAGACTTCCGGCCATCCTCGGGGCTCCACCCAGGGGGCATAAGTCCAATCCCGGCCAGCTTGCACGGCTACCGGCCCCGCAGGGTCCGAGGGGACGCCCTGATGCTGCGCTTCGCGGTGCGCGCGGTGCACGGCGCCCCGGCCGGGTCGCCGCTGCCCGGGCTGTACCTGCGGGCGCTCACCGAACTGGAACTGCGGCACGGCCCGGACGGGCTGCCCGGCGGCCGCCGGTACCGGGAACTGCTGCCCCGGGTCGCGGCGGCGGCGGACGGGGCCCCCGCCGCCGACGAGCAGGTGCCGTTGCTGCGACACCTGCCGGCGCACTTCGCACTGCTGTCCCGGCAACCCGCGCTGGCGTTGGAACAGTTCCGGCTGATCGGGCCGTGGTGCGGCGCCCACCCGTGGGGGGGGGGGGGCCGCCCCCCCCCCCCCCCCCCCCCCCCCCCCCCCCCCCCCCCCCCCCCCCCCCCCCCCCCCCCCCCCCCCCCCCCCCCCCC
>NZ_JBIAVO010000001.1:586332-669836 GCF_042894345.1 Kitasatospora sp. NPDC001540 | reverse complement strand
TGGCACCACCCCCGATCCGGCAGCCGCCCCGGAACTGCAGCCGACCCCACGATCGAGCGATGCCGAACCATTAAAAACAGGACTTAACGCCCTCTGAACGGACGCCGGACCTACCGCCGCACCGGACGCCGAACCGCCCGCCCGCCCGGGACGCCGTTCCGGGCGGGCGGCGCTCGTTGACAAGTCTTCCCGTCGGGCCGATCCTAAGCAAGCGCTTAGTCAGCACGCCCCGACCCCTGCGAGGTGCCCCGATGACCACCGCCGCTCCGCCCGGACTGGACCTGGAGAGGCTGCGCGCCCACCTGGACGCCGCCCTGCCGACCCCCGTCGCGGGGCCGCTGACGGCCCGGTTGTTCGAGGGCGGCCGGTCGAACCTGACCTACCTGGTCGAGGACGGCGCCGCCCGCTGGGTGCTGCGCCGCCCGCCGCTCGGGCACGTGCTGGCCACCGCGCACGACATGGGCCGCGAGTACCGGGTGCTGGGCGCCCTGGTGGGCACCGCCGTGCCGGTGCCGCGGCCGGTGCTGCTGGTCGAGGACACCGAGGTGATCGGCGCGCCGTTCTACCTGATGGAGCACGTCCAGGGCACCGCCCACCGGGACCCGAAGGCGCTGGCCGCGCTCGGCGCGGAGCGGGTGCACGCCCTGGGCGGGCGCCTGGTGGAGACCCTGGTCGCCCTGCACGCCCTGGACCCGGACGCGGTCGGCCTCGCCGGCTTCGGCCGCCCCGAGGGCTTCCTGGAGCGCCAACTTCGCCGCTGGGCCAAGCAGTTGGACGCCTCGCGGAGCCGCGAGGTGCCGGGCGCGGACGACCTGCGCCGCCGCCTCGCCGACACCCTGCCGTCCTCCCCCGCGCCCGCCCTGGTGCACGGCGACTACCGGCTGGACAACGTCCTGGTCGACGCCGAGGACCGGATCACCGCCGTCCTGGACTGGGAGATGTCCACCGTCGGCGACCCGCTCACCGACCTGGGCCTGCTGGTGATGTACACCGAACTCGCCCGCCGCTTCGACGGGTTGCTCCCCGGCGCCGCCCTCGCCCCCGGCTTCCCGTCCTCCGCCGAACTCGTCCGCCACTACGCGCAGGCCTCCGGCCGGGACGTCTCCGGCCTCGGCTGGTACGTCGCCTTCGCCTCCTTCAAGCTCGCGGTCGTGCTGGAGGGCATCCACTACCGCTACACCCGGGGCGGCACCGTCGGCCCGGGCTTCGACCGGGTGGGCGAACTCGTGCCGCTGTTCGTCGAGTTCGGCACCGAATCGCTGGAGGGCTGACCCCATGGACTTCGCCCACGACGCCCGGACCACCGAGCTGATCGCCGAACTCACCTCCTTCATGGACGAGTTCGTCCACCCCGCCGAACCGGTGCTGGCCGACCAGCTCGCCGACCCGGACCGCGAACCCTGGTCGATCCCGCCGGTGGTCGGCGAGTTGCGGGCCGCGGCGAAGGCCCGCGGCCTGTGGAACCTGTTCCTGCCGGGCAAGCTCGGCGCCGGACTGACCAACCTCCAGTACGCCCCGCTGGCCGAACTCACCGGCCGCTCCATCCTGTTGGCGCCGCCCGCGCTCAACTGCGCGGCGCCCGACACCGGGAACATGGAGCTGCTGGCCCAGTTCGGCACCCCGGCCCAGCGCGAACGCTGGCTGCGGCCGCTGCTCGACGGCGAGATCCGCTCCGCCTTCGCGATGACCGAACCGGACGTCGCCTCCTCGGACGCCAGCAACATCACCACCCGGATCGAGCGCGACGGCGACGAGTACGTCGTCAACGGCCGCAAGTGGTACATCACCGGCGCGATGAACCCCGACTGCAAGATCCTCATCGTGATGGGCAAGACCGACCCCGCCGCCGAGACCCACCGCCAGCAGTCGATGGTCCTCGTCCCGCGCGACACCCCGGGCGTCCGGGTGCTGCGCGGCATGCAGGTCTTCGGCTACCCGGACGAGGACCACGGCGGCCACGCCGAGATCCTCTTCGAGGACGTCCGCGTCCCCGTCGCGAACCTGATCGGCGAGGAGGGCGGCGGCTTCGCCATCGCCCAGGCCCGCCTCGGCCCCGGGCGCATCCACCACTGCATGCGCGCCCTCGGCATCGCCGAACGCGCCCTCGAGCTGACCTGCCGCCGGGTCAACTCCCGGGTGGCGTTCGGCCGTCCGCTCGCCGACCAGGGCGTCGTGCAGGACTGGATCGCCGAGGCACGGGTCCGGATCGAGCAGGCCCGCCTGCTCGTCCTGAAGACCGCCTGGCTGATGGACACCGTCGGCAACCGCGGCGCCCACACCGAGATCCAGGCGATCAAGATCGCCGTCCCGTCCACCGTCGAGTGGATCCTCGACAAGGCCGTCCAGGCCCACGGCGCCGCGGGCGTCAGCCAGGACACCCCCCTCGCCCAACTCTGGGCCGGGAACCGCACCCTGCGCCTCGCCGACGGCCCCGACGAGGTCCACAAGCGCTCGCTCGCCCGCCGCGAGCTGCGCAAGTACCGCTGAGGGCGGTGGGGGCGGGGGACGCGGCCCCCGCCCCCACCGGTCAGGGAACGATCGCGAGGCGGCCGGTGGTGGTCCCGGCGGCCAGGTCGTGGACGGCGGTGGCCGCCGCCTCCAGGGGGAGGCGGGCGGAGACCAGGGGGCGGGGGGCGAGGGCGGTGAGGGCCGCGTGGCAGGCCCGGACGGCGGCGGGGTCGCGGGTGACGTAGAGGCCCCAGTGCAGGCCGAGCAGCGAGTAGTTCTTCACCAGCGCGTGGCCCAGCGGCGGGGCGGGGATCTCCCCGGAGGCGAAGCCGACCACCACGATCCGGCCCTCGAAGGCGACGCACTTGGTGGAGCCGGTGTAGGCGGGGCCGCCGACCGGGTCGAAGACCACGTCGGCGCCGCGGCCGCCGGTGGCCTCCTTGACGGCGGCGACGAAGTCCCCGGCGCGCCGGTCGACCACCAGGTCCGCGCCCAACTCGGCCGCGACGGCGGCCTTCTCGGGACCGCCGACCACGGCGATGACGAACGCGCCCGCCGCCTTGCCGAGTTGGACGGCGGCGCTGCCGACGCCCCCGGCCGCGGCGTGCACCAGCAGGGTCTCGCCGGGGGCGAGGCGGGCGCGCCGGTGCAGGGCGAACCAGGCCGTCTGGTAGGCGATGTGGAAGCCGGCTGCCTCGGCGTCGTCCAGGTAACCGGGGGCGGGCAGCGCGGTGGCGTCGCTCATCAGGGCGTGCTCGGCGAACGCCCCGGCGGGCAACTCCGCTGCACCGATGAGGCGTTGACCGGCGCGCGGCCCCTCGACGACCTCGCCGCACAGCTCCACGCCGGGCGTGAACGGCAGCGGCGGGCGGACCTGGTACTGCCCGGCGGCCATCAGCGCGTCGGGGAAGTTGACGGCCGCCGCCCGCACCCGGACCAGGAGTTGGCCCGGTCCGGGGACGGGGAGGTCGGCGTCCTCGACGAGTTCCATCACGTCCAGGGGCGCGCCGGTTCGGGTGATCCGCCAGGCTCTCATCGGGTCTCGATCTCCTGCTGGAGGCGGTTCATGCCGCGCAGCCAGCGGTCGGGGGTGGTGGCGCGGGCCGCGTACTGCCCGGCGGTCTCGGGGTGCGGGAGGATCAGGAACTCGTCGGCGGCCATCCCGCGCAGGGCGGCGGCCGCGGCCGCGGCGGGCTCGATCGCGGTGGGGGCGAGCAGCACGTCCCCGTGGACGCCGGTGCCGTCGAGCATCCGGGTCCGCACGCCCTGCGGGCACAGCGCGTGCACCTTCAGGCCGCGGTGCCGGTAGGTGGCGGCGAGCCACTCGGCGTACGCGAGGGCGCCGTGCTTGGTGACGGCGTACGGGGCGGAGCCGAGCATGGTGAGCAGCCCGGCGGCGGAGACGGTGGCCAGGTAGCGGCCGGTGCCGCGCTCCAGCCAGTCGGGCAGCAGCAGGCGGCTGGCCCGGACGTGGGCGAGCACGTTGACCTGCCAGGCCAGTTCCCAGGCCTCGGGCGCGGCGTCGGGGCCGCCGGTGGTGGCGACGCCCGCGTTGGCGCAGTAGAGGTCGATCGCGCCGAGGTGGTCGCGGGCGGCGTCGATCAGGGCGGCCACGCCGTCCTCGCCCGCGGCGTCGCCGGGGACGGCGTGCCCGCCGGTCTCGGCGGCGACGGCGCGGGCCGCGTCGGCGTCGAGGTCGTTGACCACCACCCGGGCCCCGGCGGCGGCCAGCGCGCGGGCGAGGGCGGCGCCGATGCCGCGCCCGGCGCCGGTGACCACGGCGCCGACCCCGGCGAAGTCCGCCCCCGCGGAGTCGGCGCGGGAGTCGCTCACAGCCCGCCGCCGAGGGTGACGCCGCCGTCGACGACCAGGGTCTGGCCGGTGATCCAGGCGGCGTCCTCGGAGAGCAGGAAGGCGACGGCCCCGGCGACGTCCTCGGGCAGGCCGAGGCGGCCGAGGGGGTAGGCGCGGGCGACCTTCTCCTCGCGGCCCTCGTAGAGGGCCTCGGCGAACTTGGTCTTGACCACGGCGGGGGCGACGGCGTTGACCCGGACGCCGGGGCCGAGTTCGGAGGCGAGTTCCGTGGTGAGGCGGATCAGCGCGGCCTTGGAGACGCCGTACATGCCGATCCCGTTGGAGGCGCGGATGCCCGCGATGGAGGCGACGTTGACCACGGCGCCGCCGTGCTCGCCCATCCAGGCGGCGTGGGCGCGGCGGGTCCAGGCCAGCGGGGCGAGCACGTTGACGGCGAGGATCTTGGCGGCGGCGGCCGGGTCGGTGTCCAGGACCGGGCCGTAGACGGGGTTGATGCCGGTGTTGTTGACCAGCAGGTCGAGGCGGCCGTAGGCGTCCATGACGCGGGCCACGGTCTCCTCCTGGTGCGCGGCGTCGTCGGACTTCCCGGCGACGGCGATCGCGTGCTCCGGCCCGCCCAGCTCCTTCGCGGCCTGCTCCAGGGTCTCCGCGGTGCGGGCGGTGAGGCAGACCCTCGCCCCGCGCCGGACCAGCTCCCGGGCGATGCCGAACCCGATGCCCCGGCTCGCGCCGGTGACCACGGCCACCTTGCCCTCGAACGACACTGCCATCCTCGTACCTCGCACCTCTCCGAGCGGATGTGACTAAGCGCTTGCTTAGCATCTTGGCGGCGGGCGACACTGTCAACAGCCCGACCCGCCGGGGCGGGCCGGAGCCGTCTGGGAGGATTGCCCCATGACCGACCCAGCGACCGCCGACCTCTGGCCCGGGGAGCGCACCGAGGCCGCCCGGCGGCTGCTGCTGGCCGCCGTGGACTCCTTCGCCCGCCGCGGCTACCACGCCACCACCACCCGGGACATCGCCACCGCCGCCGGGATGAGCCCGGCCGCCCTGTACATCCACTACCCGTCGAAGGCGGCGCTGCTGGCCGAGATCTCCCGCACCGGCCACCGGGCCACGCTGGAGCTGGTCGAGCGCGCCGAGGCCGCCGGGGCGGACCCGGTGGAGCGGATGCGCGCCCTCGCGGAGTCCTTCACCACCTGGCACGCCCGCGGCCACACCGTCGGCCGGATCGTCAACCACGAGCTGCACGCCCTGCCCGAGGAGGACTTCGCGGCCGTCGCCGAGCTGCGGATCCGGATCGAGGAGACGGTGCTGCGGATCATCGCGGACGGGGTCGCCCAAGGCCTGTTCCACGTCCCCGACCAGCGCACCGCGGCCCGCGCCGTCACCTCGCTCGGCATCGACGTCTCGCGCTGGTACACCGAGCGCAGCAGCGAGACCCCGGAGGAACTGGGGCGCCGGTACGGGCAGTTGGTGCTGCGGATGCTGGGCGCCCCGGCCGGGCGGGTCGGCGACTGACCGCACCGGACGCTGGACGCCGGCCCCCTTCATGGTTAGGTTAGCCTCACCTAATCAGAAGGAGGCTCCCCGTGCTGCCCCGGCCTGCCCCCGCAGGTCGCCTGCGCGCTGCGGCCCGACGGCTCGGTGGCGGTCCTGGTCGGCCGCGAGTCGGCCCTGCACCGGATCACCGCCCTCGCCCGCACCCCGTTCACCGCCGAACTCGACTGCGTGGACGTCGCCCCCGTCGCCGTCCCCCACCGCGTCCGCGGCCGCCTCCTGGTCCGCGGCCTGCTCACCCCCTCCCCCGGCGAGAGCGCCGCCGCGCTGTTCCCCCGGCACGGCCACGCCGGGAGCGCGCTGCTCCGGCTGGCCCCCGAGCACCTGGCGCTGGACGACCTGTGGGGCTCCGAGTGCTGCGTCGACCCCGACGAGACGGCCGCCGCGGCCCCCGACCCGGTCGCCGCCGAGGAGGCCGGCCTGCTCCAGCACCTGGCCGCCGCCCACGCCGACCAGCTCCTGCTCCTGGGCGCGAGGGCCCTGGACCACCACCGCCCCACCGCCGACCACCTGCACGCGGTCCGCCCGGTCGCCCTCGACCGCCGCGGCCTGCGGGTGCGCCTGCTCCTCGGCGAAGGCACCCTGGACGCCCGCTTCGACTTCCATCGCCCGGTCGACCACCCCGACGACCTCCCCGAGGCGATGCACCGGCTGTTCGCCCCCACGCTCACCCCCTGACCCGGGAGGCCGGGCCGAACGGCGAGGCGCGCCATCAGGGGCCCGGGGAACGGCGGGCTCGGGGCTGCTCACGGTTCACTGCCGGTGCGTGTCGTTGCTTCGGGTTCTGTTCAGGCGGCCCGAAGCAGCAGGGACACATCGTTGGGCTCCGGCCGCCAGCAGCACGGACCCGCCGTTCCCCGAGCCCCTGAGCTCAGCGCACCGGGCTCAGGACCGAGAAGCGTCCGCCCTCCGCGTCCGCGAGGCGGGCCACCCGGCCGTACGGGGAGTCGGCGGGGCCGTCGAGGACGCGGCCGCCGAGGGCGGCGGCGTGCCGGGCGGCGGCGTCGGTGTCGGGGACGGAGAAGAACACCTCCCAGTGCGGGGAGAGGTCCTTCGCGGCGCGCAGCGCGGCCACGCTGTGGTCCTCGGAGCGCAGCACGACCCGCTCGTGCTCGTAGCGGACCTCGAACCGGGCCGGGTCGCGGTCGTCCCAGCGGAACACCTCGCCGTAGAAGAGGGCGGCGGCGAACGGGTCGGCGGTGCGCAGTTCGATCCAGGCGGGGGCGCCGGGCTCGGTGCTCCAGGGGGCGTCGCCGGGCCGGGGGTCGGCGAGGTCGCCCTCCCAGATGCCGAAGGTCGCGCCGAAGGGGTCGGCGGCCAGCGCGACCCGGCCGGCGTCGAAGGAGAGCGGGCCGACGGCGAGGGTGCCGCCGCGTTCGCGGACGCCGTCGGCGGCGCGGTCGGCGCTCTCGATGCCGAAGTAGGTGGTCCAGGCGACGGGGCGTTCCCAGTCGGTGCCGAGTTCGCTCAGCCCGGCGACCTCGACGCCGTCGACGACCGCGCGCAGGTACGGGCCCCAGCGGTCCGGCCCGGGGATGAACTCCCAGCCCAGCAGCGGCCCGTAGAAGCCCTGCGCGGCCGAGAGGTCGCGCGCTGTCAGGCCGACCCAGCACGGCACCGCGGGCACGCAGCGCACCGTGGCCGTTCGCTCCACCATCCCGGGGGCTCCCTTCGACGCTCCGCCGACCGGAAGGGCCGGACCCGCCCAGCCTAGGCAGAAAGCACCGCCGGGGGGTGGTGCGCCTCGCGGGCGAATCCGGTCCGGGGCGGTTCGCGGACCGGCGCGGGTCCCCCGGTCGGACGTGTGGCGGTGCCAAGGTCGGGCAGGACGGCGTACAAGGGGACGCCGCTGTGGGAAGGACGTGTGGAGATGGACACCGGGATCGTGATCGTCGGGGCGGGCCTGGCCGGGGCGAAGGCCGCCGAGGCGCTGCGCGCGGAGGGTTACCGGGGGCCGGTCACCCTGGTCGGCGACGAGGCCGAGCGGCCGTACGAGCGGCCCCCGCTGTCCAAGGGGTACCTGCTGGGCAAGGAGGAGAAGGAGAAGGTCTACGTCCACCCGGCCGACTGGTACGCGCAGCACGAGGTGACGCTGCGGCTGGGCACCGCGGCCACCGCGATCGACCCGGCCGGGCACACCGTCACGCTGGAGGGAGGCGAGCGGCTGCCGTTCTCGAAGCTGCTGCTGGCGACCGGTTCGGCGCCGCGCACGCTGCCGGTGCCGGGCGGGGACGGCGACTTCGTGCGGACGCTGCGGCGGCTCGGCGACAGCGAGCAGTTGCGGGCCGCGTTCCGCCCGGGCGCCCGGGTGGTGATCGTCGGCGCGGGCTGGATCGGCCTGGAGGCGGCGGCCGCGGCCCGCACCGCGGGGGCGGAGGTGACGGTGCTGGAGGCGGCCGAGCTGCCGCTGCTGCGGGTGCTGGGCCGGGAGGTGGCCCGGGTCTTCGCGGACCTGCACCGGGCGCACGGCGTCGACCTGCGCCTCGAGGTGGAGGTCGAGGAGCTGCGGGCGGACGGCGTGCGGCTGGGCGACGGCAGCACCGTCCCGGCGGACGTGCTGCTGGTCGGCGTCGGCATCGCGCCGAACACGGCGCTGGCCGAGCACGCGGGCCTGACGGTCGACAACGGCGTGCGCACCGACCAGCACCTGGCCACCTCGCACCCCGACGTGTTCGCGGCGGGCGACGTGGCGAACGCCTTCCACCCGCTGTTCGGCAAGCCGATCCGGGTCGAGC
Source organism: Kitasatospora sp. NPDC001540 (assembly GCF_042894345.1). Lineage (NCBI taxonomy): Bacteria > Bacillati > Actinomycetota > Actinomycetes > Kitasatosporales > Streptomycetaceae > Kitasatospora > Kitasatospora sp. NPDC001540. The sequence continues at coordinate 661,278 of NZ_JBIAVO010000001.1, read as the reverse complement.
ACTGGGCGAACGCGCTCAACCAGCCCGCGGTGGCGGCCGCCTCGATGCTCGGCAAGGCCGCCGTGTACGACCGCGTCCCGTACTTCTTCACCGACCAGTACGACCTGGGCATGGAGTACACCGGCTACGCGGAGCCCGGCGGCTACGACCGGGTGGTGTTCCGGGGCGACGTCGCCGGGCGGGAGTTCCTCGCGTTCTGGCTCTCCGGCGGGAAGGTGCTGGCCGGGATGAACGTCAACGTCTGGGACGTCACCGATCCGATCCGCGAGCTGGTCCGCTCCGGGCGCGCGGTGGACCCGGAGCGGTTGGCCGACCCGGCGGTGCCGCTGGACGAGCTCTGACGGCCGGGGCGGGCCCCGACGGCCGTCGCGGGGCGGTCAGGTCACGTCGTCGCGCCACATCAGCGGGGCCATCGGGTCCCCGGTGGGGCGGGTCGTCTCGTCGTGGGCCTTGGTGAGCAGCTGCATGGCGAGGTCGTTGAGGGCGCGGGCCCCGGCGACCTCCTCGCCGACCCGCAGCTGCGGGCTGTCGCCGTGGTGCCGGGTCGCGCCGCCGTGGCCGCGCAGTTCCGTGCCGTCGGCGAGGCGGACCAGCGCGGCGGCCCTGGTGCGGTCGCCGTCCTCCTGGAACTCCATCTCGACGTGCCATCCGACCAGCGTCCTCGTCATCGTCATGGCCGCCACCTCCCGGGTGCGTGCAGGGTGTCGGGACCGGTCCGGTCCTTCCAGGGTGCGACGCCCGGGCCGGGGCGGCCAGGCGGGGCCGGTCAGCAGCGGTTGAAGCCGGTCCGTTCCACGTCGATCGGCGCCTCGCCGACGCGCTCCTCGGGGGTGTCCGGCCCGTCGCACGCCTCGCGGCCGGTCCCGGTGTGCACCACGCGCACCGGGTGGTGGGGGTCGTCCTCGTGGACGACCTGCTGCGGGCGGCCGCAGCGCGGGCAGAGCAGGGGCATCTGGTTCATCGGCGCTGTCCACGCGCCCCGCGACGGGCAGCGCCCCGGGCCCGCGTGGCCTCCTCACTGCTTCCAGTGTGCCGCGTCCGCCGCGGGGACGGGGACGGTGACCAGCACCGACGTCCCGGAGCGGACCTCGAAGCGGGCGATCGCCGCCGGGGGCAGCCCGCTGCCGCCCTCGGTGCGCAGCCCGGTGGTGGCGCCGTAGCCGGTCGGCGGGACGGCCCAGGTCGCGACGGTCTGCCGGGTGCCGTCGGTGCCGACGGCCACCAGTTCGCAGGTCTGCGGGCCCGGGACGCGGCCCAGGTCGAGGGTGATCCGGCTGCCCCAGGCGACGGGGTCGACGCCGACCGTGGCGGACACCCCGGTGGCCGGGTCGGTGGCGCTGAACCGCTGCGCGACGGAGGCGACCTGGCTGCCCTGCAGGACCGCCCAGGTGACCGCGGGGCCGCCCAGCGCGAGGATCGCCGCGACGGCCGCCAGCACCAGCCGCCGCACCCGGGCCCGCCGCCGCTCGGCGGCCACCCGGCCGAGCAGCCGCTGCTCGCCCGCGGGCTCCGCGGGTTCCGGGGCTTCCGGGAGCGCGTCCGCGGCGAGTTCGGCGAGCAGCGCGGTGGTCGGGGCGAGTTCGGCGGCCTCGGCGGCGCAGCGCGGGCAGTGCGCGAGGTGCGCGGCGAAGCGGGCGGCCCGGTCGGGTTCGAGCACGCCGAGCAGGTGCGCGCCGAGGTCCGCGTGCGGGTCCTCGTACGGCTCCTCGTACGGTTGCTCGTGCCGGTTCTCGGGGGTGGTCATGGGGTCGCGCCCCGTTCCTCCAGGGCGAGCCGCAGGGCCCGCAGGGCGTAGTGCAGCCGGGACCGGACGGTGCCGGGCGGGACGCCGAGGACGGCGGCGGCCTCGGTCGCGGTGCGGCCGCGCAGGTAGGTCTCGGTGATCGCGGCGCGGTGTGCGGCGGACAGCGAGCCGAGCGCGTCGGTGAGCGTCATCAGCCGTAGCGCGCGGTCGAGTTCGTCCTCGGCGGCGGCCGCGTCCGGGCGCCGGTCGAGTGCGCTCTCGGGCACCTCGCGGGGGCGGGCGCGGGCGCTGCGGCGGCCGTCGATGACGATCCGGCGGGCGACGGTGGCCAGCCAGGGGCGCAGGCTGCCGCTCCCCGGGTCGAGCCGGTCGAGGTGCCGCCAGGCCCGCACCAGGGTCTCCTGGACGACGTCCTCGGCCCGCTGCCGGTCGCCGCCGACCAGGTGCAGCACCATGCCGTACAGCGGCCCGGCGTGCTCCCGGTACAGCGTGCGCATCAGCCGGTCCTCGGCGGCGGGGGTCGCGGTGCGGCGGGGACCGGTGGGGGGCGCGGGGTCGGCCACGGCGCCATCCTCGCGCGCCGGGCGCGGGGCGGCGATCGGGCACGGCGGACGCGGCGGGCGGGGGGCGCGGGGCGGGCGCGGGCCCTCAAGTCCGGTGCGGCCGGTGTCGATAACCGTGACGGGGGTGCGGCCCGGGCGCCCGCGCCGCACCCCCTTCCCCGCTCCGCCGTCCACGCCCCGGCCCGTCCGCCGTGCCCGCCGCTCAGTAACCGCCGCCGGACGGCGTGCCGGGCGTGCCGCCGTTGACCGGCATCGCCTTGCCGCCGCTCGGGGTGGCCGCGAACCAGGTGCCGTCCACGCCCTGGCCCTTGGTGTCGCCGGGCTTGCTGTCGGGCGCGTAGCGGTACAACGGCCAGCCGTCGAGGGTGAGTTGGTGGCTTCCGTCGGGGCGGGTGACGGTGGAGACCAGCTTGCCGTCGATGCCCTTCAGGTCGGCGCTGCCGCTGCCGTTCGCGAGTTCGGGCGGCCACAAGGTGGCGCAGGCGTCGGTGCAGTGCGAGGCCGAGGGGTGGTTGGTGTCCTGGTCGAAGCGGTACAGGGTGTGGCCCTGGCCGTCGGTGACCAGGGTGCCGAGGGTCGCGTCGTGCGCGGTCATCAGGGTGCCCTGGCTCTGCCCCGGGTTGCCGGTGTGGCCCGCCGAGGTGCTGCCGCCGCCGCTGCCGCCGCCGCTCCCGCAGCCGGCGACCAGGGCCGCGGAGGCGAGGGCCCCGGCGGCGAACAGGGTGAGGCGGCGGCCGCGGGGGGCCGTCCGGCCGGTGGTGGTCATCGGAGTGCTCCCGTCCGGGAGGGTGCCGTCCGGCCCGGTCGGGCCGGTTCGTCCGGGGGTACGTACGGCGGGCCCCGGGTGTTCACCGCCCGCGCCGCCGGAATAGTTCCGCAGGTGGCGGGGTTGTGCCGGGCGAAGGGCCCGACCGGCGGGGCCGGAGCTGCGAGAGGCAGGTGGCGATGATGAGCACGGTGGAATTGACCAAGGACAACTTCGACGAGGTGGTCCAGGGCGAGGACGGCAAGGCGTTCGTCCTGATCGACTTCTGGGCGGCCTGGTGCGGCCCCTGCCGCCAGTTCGCACCGGTCTTCGAGCGGGCGTCCGACAAGCACCCGGACATCACCTTCGCGAAGGTCGACACCGAGGCCCAGCAGGAGCTCGCCGCGGCGTTCGACATCCGGTCGATTCCGACCCTGGCGATCATCCGCGAGGGCGTCCTGGTCTTCGCCCAGCCCGGCGCGCTCCCCGAAGCGACCCTGGAGGACCTGATCGGCCAGGCCCGGAAGCTCGACATGGCCGAGGTCCACGCGGGCGTGGCCGCCCAGAAGGCCGCCCAGAACTGACCCACCCTCGCCCCCACGGCGGGGCCGCCCGGAGCACCACTCCCCCGGGCGGCCCCGCCGTTCCGCTGCCCGGCGCACCGGTTCGACGGGATCAGTTCTCCTGGTACGGCTCACGCAACGGTCGAGGTCGGCGTGCTCCGCCGACGATCTCCTCGGGCAGGTCGGCACCCGCCGTGTAGTAGCGCCCCTGGGCCTCGCCCTTGGCGGCGAGCCAACCGGCCCGGACGAGCTCCCGGATGTCGCGCTGGGCCTGCTGCTCGCTCAGGTCGGCATCGGCCTGGTAAGTGGCGCGACGGACCCGGTTGCCCATGGCCGCCGGATAGAGGGCGTAGAGAACGCGGTCGGGCCAGCCGTGCTGCTCGACGGCCTCGTCCAGGGCGGTCCAGACTTCCCGGGTGGTCTCCACCTGGCGCTGGACGGCTTGGGCCTGCTGGTGGTGGGCGCGCAGGCAGAAGCGGATCCAGGCCAGGGTGTCGCGCTCCGGAGTCCACACCGGCCCGCCGACCTCGGCGAGGACGTCGTAGTAGCGGTAGGTGTTGCGGGCGCGGCCGAGCCACTCCTCGATGCTGGAGAACTCCGGTGCCACGACGCCCTCCCGGGCCAGCACGAGGGTGTGCAGGGCGCGGGACATCCGGCCGTTGCCGTCCGCCCAGGGGTGGATCGCGACCAGGTTGAGGTGGGCCATCGAGGCCCGGACCAGTCCGGGTGCGTCGAGGTCGCCGCCGTTGAGCCAGTCGACCAGTTCCGCGGTGAGCCCGGGAACCGAGTCCGCGTCGGGCGCGGTGTAGGCGGCGATGGTGGGGTCCTCCGCCGAGGTGACGTACACCGCACCGGTGCGCCACCAGCCCGGACGCTTGAGCAGGTGGTGACCCTGCATCATGAAGTGCAGGGCGTTCAGCAGTTCCTTGCTGAAGGAGAAGTCGTCCCCCGCTTCCGCCAGGCGCTGGATGTAGGTCATCGCCTGCCGGTAGCCCTCGATCTCGACGGCGACGGTGTCGTTCGCCTCGATCGGCGCCTCTCCGAGCATGATGTCCTCGACGTCCGAGACGCTCGCCGCATAGCCCTCGATGGTGTTCGATCCGGCGATGGCGCGGGCGGTGAGGTTCCGCCGCAGTTGGCCCTCCCAGCGACGTGGCGTGCGCAGGTGCAGGCGCAGCCGATCCCGCATGTCGTCGATCTCCGCGAGCACGGCTTCGTCAATGTCGTGGAGCACGGGCGTCCTGTACAACATGAGGGAATGACACCATGACGGTGTTACCGCGTCAACAGAGGCCGTCGTGCGATGGCTACGCGGAGGGCGCCGCCCTGGCGGAGGAGGCCTGCGCCTTGGACAGCGGGTTGGCCGCGGGCGGTGCCCGCGCTCGTCCGCTGAGCCGGACCGGGGTGGGCGCCGGCATTTCCCGTCCGTGCGGCGCGCTGGCGTGCGGCTGTCAGTGGCCCGGAGCACACTGCTGCGGGACCGAGCACGACCGAGTCTCCGGATGGGTTCGACGATGAACGACGCACGTGACGCCCGTGGGTTCCTGCTGGCCGTCGGCACGAAGAAGGGCCTGTTCCTGGGCCGCAGTTCGGACCGCGAGAAGTGGGAGTTCAGCGGTCCGCACTTCCCGATGAACGGGGTCTACGCGGTCGGCATCGACCGCCGCGGCGGCCGCACCCGGCTGCTGGTCGGGGCCGACAGCAGCCACTGGGGGCCCTCGGTGTGGTGGTCGGACGACCTGGGCGGGAGCTGGCAGGAGCCCGCCCAGCCCGCCGTCCGGTTCCCGGAGCGGACGGGCGCCTCGCTGGAGCGGGTGTGGCAGTTGCAGCCCGCCGGGGACGAGGCCCCCGGCGTGGTGTACGCGGGCACCGAGCCCGCCGCGCTGTTCCGCTCCACCGACGGCGGCGAGAGCTTCACCATGGTCGACGCGCTGTGGGACCACCCGCAGCGCGAGCAGTGGGGCGCGGGCTACGGCGGCCAGGGCATGCACACGGTCCTCACCGACCCGCGCGACCCGGACGCGCTGCTGGTCGCGGTCTCCTCCGGCGGCGCGTACCGGACCGCCGACGGCGGGTTGAGCTGGCGGCCGTCCAACCTGGGCGTGCGGGCCGACTTCCTGCCCGACCGCTTCCCCGAGTTCGGCCAGTGCGTGCACAAGATCGCCCGCGACGCGGGGGACCCCGACCGCCTGTACCTGCAGAACCACGGCGGGGTCTACCGCAGCGACGACGCCGGGCGGACGTGGAAGTCGATCGCCGGGGACCTGCCCGCCGACTTCGGCTTCGGTGTCGCCGCGCACCCGCACACCTCCGGCACCGCGTACCTGTTCCCGCTGGAGGCCGACTACGCCCGGCTGCCCGTCGACCGCCGCTGCCGGGTCTTCCGCACCACCGACGCGGGCGAGACCTGGCAGCCGCTGGACACCGGCCTGCCCACCGGGGAGCACTACGGCGTGGTGCTGCGCGACGCCCTGTGCACCGACGACGCCGACCCGGCGGGCGTCTACTTCGGCAACCGCAACGGCGAGGTCTACGGCTCCCCGGACGGCGGCGAGCACTGGTCCCTGCTCACCTCCCACCTGCCGGACGTGCTGTGCGTGCGGGCGGCGGCGCTCGGGTAGGCCCCGGGGGGCCGGGGGCGCTCAGGAGTCGGCGGCGCGCAGGCGGTCGCTGACGGCACCGAGGCTCTCGGCGAGGGCGGTGAGCTGGGCCGGGGTGAGGACGTCGATCAGCGCCTCGCGGACGGCGGCGACGTGGCCCGGGGCGGCGGCGCGCAACGTCTCCCGGCCCTGGTCGGTGATCTCGGCGAAGACGCCGCGGACGTCGCTGGGACAGGAGCGGCGGGCCACCAGGCCCGCCTTCTCCAGTTGGGTGACCTGGTAGGTGAGGCCGCTCTTGGAGGTGACCAGGCGGTCGGCCAGGTCGGTCATCCGCAGCGAGCCGTCGGGGACGGCGGAGAGCTGCACCAGGATCTCGTACTGGGTGTGGGAGAGCCCCGCGTCCTCCTTGAGCTGGCGTTCGAGGCGGCGGGCGACCAGGTTGGTGGCGGCGACGAACCCCCGCCAGGCGGCCATCTCGGTCTCGTCGAGCCAGCGGGGATCGTCCATGCCCCGCACTCTACTCCGGTTGTTCAAATTCGAACTCGGGTGTACCTTCGACACCGTAAGGTTCAAATTTGAACTAACGGTTTGGGCCAAAGGCCGGCAGCAGGAGGACGGACCCATGAGCACCCCCACCACCGAGCGCATGCCCGCTCTCTACCTCTCGCACGGCGCTCCCCCGCTCGCCGACGACCCGGTCTGGCCCGGCCAGCTCGCCGCCTGGTCCGCGGAGCTGCCCCGCCCCAAGGCGATCCTGATGGTCTCCGCGCACTGGGAGGAGGCCCCGCTGGCGATCGGCGCGGTCGACACCGTGCCGCTGGTGTACGACTTCTGGGGCTTCCCCGAGCACTACTACCAGGTCCGCTACGCCGCCCCCGGCGCGCCCGAACTCGCCGCCTCCGTCCGCAAGTTGCTCAACGCCCCGGGCACCCCCGTGCAGGACGTGCCGGACCGCGGGCTGGACCACGGCGCGTACGTGCCGCTGGTCGAGATGTACCCCGACGCGGACGTTCCCGTGCTGCAGGTCTCGCTGCCCACCCTGGACCCGCAGAAGCTGATGGAGATCGGCCGCAGGCTCGCCCCGCTGCGCGACGAGGGCGTCCTGATCGTCGGCTCCGGCTTCTTCACCCACAACCTGCGCGCCCTCTCCCCCGACGGCCGGGTCACCTCCGTGATGGCCGAGTTCGACGACTGGGGCCGCCGCGCCCTGGAGGCCCGCGACCTCGACGCCCTGCTCGACTTCGAGCACAAGGCCCCCGCCGGGCGCCTCGCCCACCCCCGCACCGAGCACTTCGCCCCGCTCTTCGTCACCCTCGGCGCGGGCGAGGCCGACCTCGGCAGGCAGCGCAGCGTCATCGACGGCTTCTGGATGGGCCTGGCCAAGCGCTCCGTCCAGCTCGGCTGACGACGGGGGACGCGCCCGCGCCCGTGCTCACGGGGACCGTCCTTACACGTTCCTTCTCCGCCGTTCGACAGAATGCGCCGGGGCGGTCCGCGTGACGGAGGAGGAGCGGGAAGAGATGGCGCAGACGACGAGGACGGGCCGCCCGTTCCGGGCCAGGTACTGCCTGGCGGCGCGGGCGGCTGTCTGCTGTTCGTGGCCCTGCCCGCCGCCCTCCTGCTCGGCGCCTTCCAGTACGCCGTCCTGCAGGACGCCCGCGGGCAGGACGGCCCACGGCGCAGCCCCTGCGAGGGGGGCCCCGCCCACGGCGGGCTGGGCGGACCGCAACCTCCCCGACCGGCAGCGCGTCTGACCGGGGGACGGACGTCGAGCCGGACGGGACGGGTGGGAGATGGACGAGGACCGGGTGCGCTGGTGGTCCCGGGTGCGGTACAGCCTGCTGACGACCGGCGTCGGCTGGGCCTGCAGCCTCGGGGCGCTCACGGCCATGTCGGCGTTCCAGGCCGAGCTGGGCCGACACTGCTTCGGCACCCTCCGGATCGCCGGGTACGCGCCGCTGCTCGCCGCCACCGGCCTGCTGGCGGGCGCCGCCGCGTTCGGCTGGGGCGCCTGGCAGCTCGGCTCCGCCCTGTTCCGCCGACCGGAACGGGGAGGGGGCCGGGAACGGGCCGGGAACGTCGTGCTGGCCGTCGTGGTGCCACTGTCCGTGCTCGGCCTGCTGGGGCAGGCGGTCGTGCTGTACGGGGCCGACAGGTACCGCGCGCCGCACTCGACGTGGTGCCCCAAGGGCTGACCGCTGCGGAACGGGGTTCAGGGCGGGGGCCTGAGCGGGGTTCAGGGCGGGGTTCAGTAGGCGCAGGTGAAGCGTTCGCCGTGGTGGGCGGGCTGCTCCAACTCGTCGACCAGGGCCACCGCGAGGTCCGCCAGCGAGAGGGTGGACAGGCCGTCCGGGGTGGTCACCAGGTCGTCGGCGGCGGAACGGTAGGCCCCGGTGCGCTCGCCCGGGAGCAGGTGCTGCGGCGGGCTGAGCACCGTCCAGTCGAGGTCGCGGACCGTGCGCAGGTAGTCCAGGGCCCGGCCGTGCGCACGCATCAGCTCGAACTGGCGGGGCGTCACCGAGGGGTCGTCCCACAGCGGGGTGCCGGCGGCGGTGAGGAGACTGCCGGCGCTGCCGACCACCAGCAGGCGCGGTGCGGCGTCCGCGAGCCGCCGCAACCCCGCGACCAGCGCGTGCGCGGCGGGCTCCACCAGCCGCCCCCGCCCCGGGCCGTCCCCACCGCCCACCGCGCTCACCACCGCCTCCTGCCCCTCCGCGACCCGCGCCACGTCCTCCGGGTCCAGCACGTCACCGCGCTCCACGCTGATCGCCACCCCCTGGTACTGCTCCGGCCGCCGCACCACCGCCGTCACCCGGTGCCCCCGCGCCAACGCCTCGGTCACCACGCACCGGCCGATCGCGCCGTTCGCCCCGATCACCGCGACCTGCATGCCACCAGCCCCGCTCTCCTCGCCCGCGACCCTGACGTTTCATCAGACCATGTGAACGCGCGGTGACACGGGAGGCCGCCGCGCGGTGGAGGGTGGATGGTGGTGGGTAGGGGTGGGGGCGGTCGTGGTGTCGGTGCGGGAGAGGTGGGCGGGTGGACGGGTTGGTGGCGGACGTGTTGGCGGAGGGGGCGGAGCTGGAGGCCCTGGTGGTGGGGGCCGGGGCGGCGGGGTGGGGGGTGGCGACGCCCGCGGAGGGGTGGACGGTGGCGCACCAGGTGTCGCACCTGGCGTGGACGGACCGGTGGGCGTTGCTCGCGGTGCGGGACCCGGAGGGGTTCGGGCGGGCGCTCGAGCAGGAGTTCGCGAACGGGTTCGACGCGGTGGAGCGGGGGGCTGCGGAGGGGGTCGGGGAGGATCCGGCGGCGCTGCTGGGGCGGTGGCGGGCGGGGCGGCTGGAGGTCGCGGCGGCGCTGGCGGCGGTGCCGCCCGAGGTGCGGGTGCCGTGGTTCGGGCCGCCGATGAAGGCCCGGTCGATGCTGACGGCCCGGCTGATGGAGACGTGGGCGCACGGGCAGGACGTCGCGGACGCGCTCGGCGCGGAACGCGTCCCCACCGACCGGCTGCGGCACGTCGCGCACCTGGGCGTGCGCACCGTCGGCTTCGCGTTCGCCGCGCACGGGCGGCCCGTGCCGGACGCCCCGATCAGGTTCGAACTCCGCTCCCCCGGCGGCGAGTGGTGGTGCTGGGGGCCGGAGGACGCGGCGGACCGGGTGAGCGGCCCGGCGCTGGACTTCTGCCTGCTGGTCACCCAGCGCCGCCACCGCGACGACCTGGCCCTGACCGCGGAGGGCGACACCGCCCGGGCCTGGCTGCCGATCGCCCAGGCCTTCGCGGGCCCGCCCGGCCCGGGGCGGCCCCCGCGGCGGGGCTGAGCGGAGGACGGCCTCGTCAGGGGCGGCCGCGGTGGTGGCGGGCGCTACCCGGCGGGGGTGAGTTCCGCGCGGGCCTGGGTCACCCAGCGGCGGACGCCGCGGGCGTCGGGGGCCTCGGTGAGGGCCTCGGCCTCGCGGAGGAGGGCGGCGGCGTCCTCGGGGCGGCCCTGCTGGGCGGCGAGGTGGGCCAGGCCGACCAGGTTGGCGGCCACGCCGGGGAGGAAGCCCAACTCGCGGCGCAGGCGGGTGGATTCCTCCAGGTGGGTGCGGGCCTCGTCCAGGTGTCCGGCCTGGTGGGCGGCGAAGCCGAGGTGGCGGCGGGCGTAGGAGGTGGTGAGGCGGTCCCCGGCGGCGACGGAGAGCGCGAGGGAGCGTTCGAGGGCTGGCAGGGCTGCGGGGGTGTCGTCGCGGACGACCTGGTGGAAGGCGCCGATCCAGAACCTGGCCTCGCCCTCGCCGCGGGTGTCGCCGAGCGCGCGGTACAGCTCGGCCGCGCGTTCGAAGAGTTCGAGTTCCCGCTCGTCCTCGACGCGCTGCTCCAGGTAGCGGGCGTGGGCGATCCGGCCGCGGGCCAGGGCGAGGTCGGCCTCGACGGCGTCCAGGTCACGGTCGGCAGCTGACAGGACGTCGGCGTTGCCGCCGAACACGGCCTGTTCGTAGTGGAGTTGGGCCTTCGCGATCCTGGAGTCCGTGGTCACGGGCCGATGGTAGCAACGACGTTCGAACGGGGTCCTGCGGTGCGGCACTCCGGGCGGGGAGGGGGCTTTGACCTAGATTGCCCGGTTATGGGAGAGAGTCACGGGATCAGTCGCCGGTCGGTGCTCAGGACGGTCGCCGCCGCCGGTCTCGCGTCGGTGGCGGGGACGGGAGCGGCCGCGGGGCGGGCGGTGGCGGCCGCGGCGCCGGCGGGGTTCCCGCAGCCCGTGACCGCGTACCGGCGGCCGGCGCCGGGGCGGGTGCCGTCGGTGCTGGAGCAGGTGCTGGACGTCCGGTACGCGGAGGTCGCGGTGCCGGGCCACGGGCGGGTGACCGTCCGCGCCTACAACGGGGCCTTCCCCGGGCCGACGCTGCGGGTGCGGGCCGGGGACACCCTGCTGCTGACGCACGTCAACGGGCTGCCGCCGAACCCCGTCCACGACCACCGCGGGCACCGGATGGCGCACCGGCCCAACAGCTTCAACCTGCACACCCACGGGCTGCACGTCTCCCCGTCCGGGCGCGCCGACAACGTGCTGCGGGAGTTCGCGCCGCGCGCCGCGGAGGGCGACCCGGAGCCGCGCTACACCTCGGTCGTGCACGTCCCGGCCGACCACCCGGCCGGGACGTACTGGTACCACCCGCACCTGCACGGCTCCACCGCCGAGCAGGTGGCCGGGGGCATGGCGGGGGTGATCGTGGTGGAGGGGGACGTGGACGAGGTGCCGGAGGTCCGGGCCGCCGCGGACGTGGTGGTGTGCGTCAACGAGCTCAAGCTGCGCGACGGTCGGGTGCCGCCGTTCACCTCGAACGCCTGGACGGCGGGGGTGCCGTCGGTGTTCACCGTCAACGGCGCGGTCAACCCGGTACTGGCGCTACGGCCCGGCGAGGTACAGCGCTGGCGGCTGGTGGGGGCCACCGCGTTCACCGCGCTCAAGCTGCGACTCACCGGCCCGGCGGGCGGGTTGACGCTGCACCGGATCGCCCAGGACGGGGTGACGCTGCCCGCCCCGGTGCCCGCGCAGATGGTCGAGCTGGTGATGGGCAACCGGGTGGACGTGCTGGTCCGCGGCGGCGCGCCCGGCCGGTACGAGCTGCGCGCGGAGCGGGTGCCGCAGCCGCTGCTGACCGTCGAGGTGGCGGGGGAGCCGGTCGTCCCGCCGATGGGCCTGCCGTGCGCCCTGCCGCCGGGGCGGCCGTTCCTGGACGAGCGGGAGGTCACCGGCCCGGAGCGGGAGGTGCTCTTCCACACCGACCCGAACGTCTTCCCGCAGCCCTTCCCGGACGCCTTCCGCGTCCTCGGCAGCCACCCCACCCCGCCCGCCGACCCGGACGGCGACCTCGGCCGCGACCCGGCGTACGGCCTGTACGACCCCGACCACGTCAACCACGTGCTCCCGCTGGGGCGGACGGAGCGCTGGACGGTGCGCACCGGCGAGACCGCCCCCGGCTTCAACCACCCCTTCCACCTGCACACCAACCCGTTCCTGGTCACCCACCGGAACGGCGTCCGGCTGGACCCGCCGGTCTGGCACGACACCGTCGGCCTGGCGGGCGGCACGCCCGGCGAGTCGGTGACCTTCCTGGTCCGCTACGAGGACTTCACCGGCCGCACCATCGCGCACTGCCACCACCTGCACCACGAGGACCTCGGCATGATGCAGACCGTGCAGTACGTCGACCCGTGAGGCGGTGCGCTACAGCTGCTCGAAGTGGAAGGAGCGGATGAAGCAGTCACGGGGCTGGGAGACCGCGAACAGCACGCAGTCGGTGACCGACTGGGCGGTGAGCGGGTCGGCGGCGGTGCGCGGGGCGGTGTCCCAGGACGGGGCGAGCGGGTCGGCGTCGGTGAAGTCCGGCGGGTAGAGCGAGATCACCCGGATCCCCTCGGGGCGCAGCCGGGCGGAGAGGACGTCGGCGAAGCCCGCCTGGGCGGCCTTGGCGGCGTAGAAGGCGGGGTGCGAGTCGGAGCGGTGGTTGCGGGGTTCGGCTACGCCGGAGACCAGGTTGACCACGTCGGCGGCGGCGGAGGCGCGCAGCAGGGGCAGCAGGTGGCGGGTGAGCAGGACGGTGCCGGTGGCGGTGGAGGCGATGGTGTCGGCGATCGCCTCGTCGTCGGCGTCCAGCAGGTCGGTGCCGCGCAGGTAGCGGGCGCCGTTGTTGACCAGGACGTCGACCCGGTCGGTACGGGCGGCGACCGCGGCGGCGAAGGCCCGGACCGAGGCGGGGTCTGCCAGGTCGCAGGGCAGGCCCTCGGCGTCCGCTCCGCTGTCGGCGGCGACCTCGGCGGCGACGGCACGGGCCGTCTCCGCCGAGCGGGCGCAGAGCAGGACCCTGGCGCCGAGGCGTCCGGCCCGCAGGGCGAGGGCGCGGCCGGTGCCGCGGCCCGCGCCGGTGACGACCAGGACGCGGTCGGTCAGTTCCATCGGTGGTCCCCCGTTCGGTGGTGGATGATCCACGGGCGAAGATACCGGGGCGGACGGAAGGGGCCGGGGTGGACGGTTGGGGTGCGGAGGTCGGGGTGCCGTGCGAGTGCGGGGCGACGGCCGCGCAGGGGGTGGGGCAGTCCGTCCGGGACGGGCGGCTGTGCTGGGACGCCGACGTGTGGTGCCCGGCCTGCGAGCGGAGCCTCTGCCTGGACTACGGGCACGAGGACGCGCCCGCCTGGGTCCGCGGCCCGCTGCTGGAGCGGCACGGGCCGGTCCGGGTCAGGCTGACCGGACCGGCCGGGGCGGGGCGCGTCGCGGTGCTGCGGGTGGTGCGGGCGGCCTGGCCGGTGACGCTGCCGCAAGCCGCCGACCTGGCACGGCGGTTGGCCGCGGACGGGCTGGCGGGGACGCCCGCCGAGGCGGCCTGGCTGTGCGGGCGGCTGACCGAGCGGGGCGTGGCCGCCGAGACGCTGCCGGGCCCCGCGGGCCTGGCGGGCCTGGCGGCCGACTGGCCGTGGACGCTGAACGCCTGAGCGCCTGAGCGCCTGAGCGCCTGAACGGCCTGCGGGTGGCTGCCTCGGCGGGGTCAGTCCTGCTGGTCGGCGGCCCGGCGGCGGCGGCCGCTGGTGCGGGTGAACTCGCCGGAGGTGACCCGGGCCGCGAGGGTGTCGTCCGGGCCGGAGAGCAGGGAGCCGTAGCCGGTGGCGGCCCAGAGGCTGCGCTCGGCGGGGACCTCGAAGTACGGGACGGTGCGGCCCTGGTCGCGGACGGCGAGGACCTGCGGGGAGCGGCGGGCCCTGAGGGCCTGGGCGCAGTCCGCGCAGACGGCGACGTCGACGCGTTCGCGGCGGCCGAGGGGCCGCCAGGTGGTGCGGCGGGCGGCGGTGCCGTGGCGGGGGTCGAAGAAGCAGAGCGGCAGGCGCGGTTCGGTGGCGAGGGCGGCGCGTCCCTCGGCGGCGAGGGCGAGGACACCGGCCAGGTCGGGGAGGCCGTCGGCGGCGTCGAGGACCCGTCCGGCGGCGTCGTAGGCGTCCAGGGCGCGGCTCAGGCCGGGGGTGGTGGCGCCGTCGGCGCCGTGCAGGGCGGTGCCGAGGGCGAGGACCTCGTCGGCGGCCTGGCGGCGCAGCCCGGCCTCGTCGGCGGCCCGGTCGGCGGCGAACACCGCGTCGGGGAAGGTGAAGGCGGTGTGCCGGGGGCGGCGGCGGCTGCGGACCAGCAGGGCGGAGCCGATGACCAGGGCGAGCACCAGCACGGCGGCGATCGCGAACGGGCCGCTGGTGAGGGAGGAGCCGGACGGGGTGTCGTCGGCGCGGTCCTCGGTGGCGGGGCGGGCCGAGCGTTCGCGGTCGAGGCGGTCGGACTCGGCCCGGTAGACCTCGGTGCCCTTGCCGGTGCTGATCAGTTCGACCGCGCGGCCGACCTTGGCGGCCAGTCCGGCGTCCTTGAGTTCCTCGAGCAGGCCGACGGCGGAGGCCGCGTCGCGGGCCTGGTGGGTGTCGCCGGTGGGCCACTCGTAGCCGCTGAGCCAGCTGCCGTAGCTGCTGGTGATCACGATCAGCGGGCTCTGGCCGAGGCGTTCCTGGACGACGGTGGCCATCGCCCGGGAGTCGCCGTCGAAGGCGTCGCCCTTCTGCAGCGGGACCAGCACCACCTTGATCGGCAGGCCGGTGGCGGCGATCTGCTCGGCGATCTGCTGCTGCTGGGCGGGGGTGACGGCGGCGGCGTAGGCCGGGTCGACGTACACCGGGGAGGTCTTCAGCGCCGCGGCGATGCTCGCGCCGGTGGACGTGGTGGCGGGGGTGGGGTCGGCGGCCCGGGCGGCGGTGGCGCCGGTGCCGAGCAGGGCGGTGCAGGCCAGCAGCAGGGCCGCCAGCAGCGCGGTCAGCGGCGCCGTCGGCAGCGTGGTCGGCACCTGCGTGGTCGGCACCTGCGCGGTCGGCGGCGCGGGCGGGCGGGGCGTCGTCGTGGTGGGGCGGTCACTGGACACTGGCGGACTCCCTGGCCCTGAGGATGAGTGCGTCGAGGCCGTCGAGGGCGGCCGGCAGGACCTGCCCGGCCTCGTGCCAGACGGTGCTGCTGCGGCCGTCCGGGTCGGGGACCCGCAGCAGCCGCCTGTCGGCCTCGGTGCGGCGGAAGGCCCGGTCGGCGGTGGAGCGGTCGGCGCCGCTGCGGCGGAAGGCGTCCCGGCAGTCGGGGCAGACCCGGGCGGACTTGGGGCCGAGGTCGACGGAGGCGAACCAGAACGGGGCCTTGCCGCCGTTGGCGGCGCCGTGCAGCGGGTTGGCGCGGCACAGCAGCCGGTCGGGACGGCCGGTGAGGGCGTCGGCCCCGGCGCGGGCGAGGGCGACGGCGGCGGCCAGGTCGGACGGGTCGGCGGCGCGGCCGCCGTCCTCGCCGAGCAGGAGTTCGGCGGCGTCCAGGCAGTCCCAGGCGCGGGCCCGGCCGGGGGCGTCCTGGTCGGCGGCGGCGAGCCGGGCGGCCAGTGCGCGGGTGTCCTCGACGGCCCAGGAGCGCAGTTGGCGGGCGGTGGGCGTCGCGGCGAGGCGGCGGGGCCCGGTGACGGACGGCGCCGGGGACGAGGACGGGGCGGCGGCCACGGTGCGCCGGGCGCGGAGCACGGCCTGGGTGGCGGCGATCGCGGCCCAGGCGAGCAGCACCAGGACGCCGAGCAGCAGGGCGCCGAGGAAGAGGCCGGGTCCGAAGTCGTTGCTGAACAGCGGCGGCAGCTTGTTGCTGCGCAGTTCGGGCAGTTCGGAGCCCTCGGCGCTGTCGCCGGTGCGGCCGGTGGGCTGGGCGGCGGCGACCTCGTCCAGGACGGTGTTCAGCCGCTCGGAGAGCTTCAGGTCGTCGGAGTCGGTGCTGCGGTCGGGGTAGCGGAGGTCGGCGCGCGAGAACTGGCGCTCGACGTCGGTCGCGACGGGGCCGTACTCGGCGAGCTGCAGGTAGCCGCGGACCGGGTCGACCTGCACGTACACGCCGTCCCGGCCGGTGTGGCGGCGGACCTGGGCGAGCAGGGTCGCGCTGTCGCCCTCGCTCTCGTCGTCGCTGTTGGAGGAGGTGAACAGCAGGTGCACCGGGGTCTTGGCGGCGAGTTCGGACAGCCGCCGCCGGACGGCCGCCAACTGCTCGACGGTGAGCGGGGCGGGGGCGGAGGGGTCCTGGTAGATGCCGTCGGCGGCGAGCGCGGCGGCGGCCTCGGTGGCGCGGGCGTCCAGGTCGGCCCGGGTGACGGTGAGGTCGGGCTCGTCGATGGTCTGCGGGAAGACCGCGGGCGCGGCGAGCACCACGCCGAGCGCGGCGGCGACCGCGGCCAGCAGGGACGCCGCCAGGACGCCGCGGCGCAGCGGCTCGGGGGCGACGGCCCCGGGCCCGCCGGGCCGGGGGCGCTTGACGACGGAGGCCTTCGCGCCCTTCCCGGCCTTGGTCAGGGCGACGGTCGGCTGCTTGCCGAGCGGGACGGGGCGGCGCGGCGGCGCGGGGACGGCGGGCCGGGCGCCGCGGCGACGGGAGAGCCGCAGGCCGAGGGCGACCAGCAGGCCGGGGAGGACCACCACGGCGAGGCCCAGCAGCAGGTTCTGGTTCTCCCGGTCGGTGCTGGAGATGTACTGCCGGGGCGTCTCGTCGTCGTGGTTCCGGTAGATCTCCTCGACCTCGGCGTCGACCCGGGCCTCGTCCTGGACGACCTTGTCGGCGAAGGCGCTGAACCGGGCGAGCGGCCCGGCGTCGTACGACACCCGGTGGTTGGCGATCCGGGCGGCGGCCTCGGCGGGCAGGTCGACGCCGAACGCGGAGACGGTGACGCCGCCGTACTTCTCGACCAGCACGTACAGGCCGTCGGCGCCGAGCCGGTCGTGCACCTGGGCGAGCGTGGTGCGGTCCGCGTCCGGCAGCACCAGGACGTAGGTGGGCACGCCGATGCGCTTGGCGACGGCCGCGAACTCGGGCGCCATCGAGCGGGGCACCTGGCGGGGCAGGTCGGCCGAGACGTAGACCGGGTCCTTGCGCAGCTCGGCGGCCAGGCGCTCGGACTGCGGCGTCCCGACGGGCAGTTGGCCGGACGCGGGCGCGCCGGTGCCGGTGCTCGCGCCGGTGCTCGCGGACGGGGCGGGGCTCGCGGGGGCGGGGGCGCTCGCGGACGGGGACGCGCCCGGGTCGGCCGCGGCGCCCGGGGCGGAGGCGCCGAGCAGTGCCAGCGCGGCCAGCGCCGTGACGGCGAGCGCGGCGCCCGGGGCCGTCCGCGCCGTGGGCCGTCGCCGGTCCGGTGTCCGCTCCTGCGTCCGCATCGGTGCCTCCCGGGTGGTTCGGCCGGTCACTTTACCCGCGCTCGGTGGGGACGAGAACCGACGCCCGTCGGTTCCGGGTGGTTGGATCGGGGCGGCGGCGCCGCCACGGGCGCCGCGGACGGAGGGACGAGGACGATGAGCGGCGCGGCAGGGGCGGGCGGCGGGGACGGGCGGCACCCGGCGGACAGCCACGACCTGATCCGGGTGCACGGGGCCCGGGTGAACAACCTGAAGGACGTCAGCGTGGAACTGCCCAAGCGCAGGCTGACGGTGTTCACCGGGGTGTCGGGTTCGGGCAAGAGCTCGCTGGTGTTCGGGACGGTCGCGGCGGAGTCCCAGCGGCTGATCAACGAGACGTACAGCGCCTTCGTGCAGGGCTTCATGCCGTCCCTGAGCCGCCCCGAGGTGGACGTGCTGGAGGGCCTGACCACGGCGATCGTCGTCGACCAGCAGCGGATGGGCGCCGACCCGCGCTCGACGGTGGGCACCGCGACGGACGCCAACGCGATGCTGCGGATCCTGTTCAGCCGCCTCGGCGACCCGCACGTCGGCCCGCCGCCCGCGTTCTCCTTCAACGTGCCGACGGTGCACGGCGCGGGCGCGATCACGGTGGAGCGCGGCGAGGGGACGACGACCGAGGAGCGGACGTTCGGGCGGGCGGGCGGGATGTGTCCGCGCTGCGAGGGGCGGGGCAGCGTCTCGGACATCGACCTGGGCGAGCTGTTCGACGGCTCGAAGTCGCTGAACGAGGGCGCGCTGACCATCCCGGGCTACAAGCCGGGCGGCTGGAACCACCGGCTGTACACCGAGTCCGGCCTGGTCGACCCGGACAAGGCGATCGACGCGTACGGCGAGCAGGAGCGGCACGACTTCCTGTACCGCGAACCGGTCCGGATGAAGATCGCCGGGATCAACATGACGTACGAGGGCCTGGTCCTGCGGATCCAGAAGTCGATGCTGTCCAAGGACCGGACCGCCCTGCAGCCGCACGTCCGGGCGTTCGTGGACCGCGCGGTCGCCTTCACCACCTGCCCCGAGTGCGACGGCACCCGGCTGAGCGCGGGCGCCCGCTCCTCGAAGATCCGGGGCATCTCGATCGCCGACGCCTGCGCCATGCAGGTCAGCGACCTCGCCGACTGGGTGCGGGAGTTGGACGAGCCCTCGGTGCGCCCGCTGCTGGAGTCGCTGGTCCAGCTGCTGGACTCCTTCACCGGCATCGGCCTCGGCTACCTCTCGCTGGACCGCCCCGCCGGGACGCTCTCCGGCGGCGAGGCGCAGCGGGTCAAGATGATCCGGCACCTGGGCTCCTCGCTGACCGACGTCACGTACGTCTTCGACGAGCCGACCACCGGGCTGCACCCGCACGACATCCAGCGGATGAACGGGCTGCTGCGCCGACTGCGCGACAAGGGCAACACGGTGCTGGTGGTCGAGCACAAGCCGGAGACCATCGCGATCGCCGACCACGTGGTCGACCTCGGCCCCGGCGCCGGGTCGGCGGGCGGCGAGGTGTGCTTCGAGGGCGACGTGGCCGGGCTGCGGGCCAGCGGCACCGTCACCGGACGGCACTTCGACGACCGGGCCGCGCTCAAGACCGAAGTCCGCACCCCCACCGGGGTGCTGGAGATCCGCGGGGCCGACGCGCACAACCTGCGCAAGGTCGACGTGGACGTGCCGCTGGGCGTGCTGGTGGCGGTGACGGGCGTGGCGGGCTCGGGCAAGAGCTCGCTGGTGCACGGCTCGCTGGTGAGCGGCGCGGCGCTGACGGGCGGGGCCGTCCCGGACGGGGTCGTGGCGATCGACCAGAGCCCGATCCGCGGCTCGCGGCGCTCCAACCCGGCGACGTACTCGGGCCTGCTGGAGCCGATCCGCAAGGCCTTCGCCAAGGCGAACGGGGTCAAGCCCGCCCTGTTCAGCGCCAACTCCGAGGGCGCCTGCCCGGCCTGCAACGGCGCGGGCGTGGTCTACACCGACCTGGGCATGATGGCCGGGGTCGCGACGGTCTGCGAGGAGTGCGAGGGCAGGCGCTTCCAGGCCGCGGTGCTGGAGTACCGGCTCGGCGGCCGGAATATCGCCGAGGTGCTGGCGATGCCGGTGGACGCGGCCGAGGAGTTCTTCCGCACCGGCGAGGCCCGCACCCCCGCCGCGCACACCGTCCTGAAGCGGCTCTCCGACGTCGGCCTCGGCTACCTGACGCTCGGCCAGCCGCTCACCACCCTCTCCGGCGGCGAGCGCCAACGCCTCAAGCTGGCCGCGCAGATGGCCGAGAAGGGCAGCGTCTACGTGCTGGACGAGCCCACCGCCGGGCTGCACCTCGCCGACGTCCAGCAACTGCTCGGCCTGCTCGACCGGCTGGTCGACTCCGGCAGGTCGGTGATCGTCGTCGAGCACCACCAGGCCGTGATGGCGCACGCCGACTGGATCATCGACCTCGGCCCCGGCGCGGGCCACGACGGCGGCCGGGTCGTCTTCGAGGGCACCCCCGCCGCCCTGGTCGCCGACCGCAGCACCCTGACCGGACGGCACCTCGCCGAGTACGTCGGCGCCTGACCGCTCGTCTGACCCCCGTCGGTCCCCGGCCGACCGTCACCGCGCCCCCGCGGCGACGGTCGGCCACCGCGCCGATCCCGTAAGTGACCCTCCATCACTCCTCCGCATCACCTCGGCAAAGTTTTCGTCCCGGGCCGGAAATCCCCACGACAGCGCGGCGGCCCCCGCCGAGAATGACAGCCGATCTTCACGGGGCACGACTTCACTGGCACCACGGAGTACGGGGGAGCGCATGACCACCGAGATACCGCTGACCGCGCTGGACGACGCCCTGTGGGAGGGCCTGGAGACCGCGCACTGGTCGAGCCCGGCGACGATGGTGCCGCGGGTGCTGCACCGCCTCGCGCTGGCCGGGCCGGACGGCCGCGCCGAGGACTGCGAACTGCTGCACTGCCTCGTCCCCGCCCCGGGGCGGCCCGCCCCGACCGCCGCGCACGTCGCGCTGCCGCTGCTGCTCGCCCTCGCCACCGACCCGGACATGGGCGCCACCCGCGTCCCGCTGACCGCGCTGGTCGCCCGTCTGCTGCGTGTCGCCTCCGACCTCGCCGCCCGGCACCGGTCCGGCGCCCTCCCGCTGCTGGCCGACCCGGTCCCGGCCGTCCGCCGCGCCGCCCTCCCGCTCGCCCCCGACCCGGCCACCCTGCTCGGCCTGTGGCGCACCGAGGACGACCCGTCCGTCCGCCTCTCCCTGCTGCTGGCCCTGGCCGCCACCGGCACCACCGGCGCCCGCGCCGTCCTCGCCGAGACCCTCACCGAGGACCACCCGGCGCTGTACACCGCCGCCGTGCACGCCTCCGCCGCCTTCGACCCCGACCTGCCCGTCCGCCACCTCGGACGCCTGCTCACCCTGCTCACCGACCCCGCGCTGCGTCCCCGCTTCACGAACGTCTGGTACGCCCCGCACCGCCCCGACCCGCTGACCCGCGAGCACCTGCTCTGGGCCACCTACGGCCTGCTCGCCCACCGCCCCGACCTGCAGGCCGCCTTCCCCGGCGAGCTCCTGGCCGCGGCCGGGCGCACGGGGGACGGGGCGCTGCGCCGGGAGGCGGTCCTGCTGGCCCGGCACCACGCGGGCTGACCGGCGGCCCCTTCAGTCGGCGGGCGTCAGTCGGCGGACGGGCGGAGCGCCGCCGCGGCCAGGGCGGCGCGCAGGCGGGTGAGGCGGGCGATCTCGGCGTCCAGGGCGGCCAGGCGGCGACGGACCACCGGGCCGCCGGAGGCGTTCGCGCAGCGGCGGGCCGGGTCGGCGACCAGCAGGTCGAAGGACTCGGCGTGCGCGCGGAGGTCCTCGATGGTGAGGCCGAGCGAGAGCAGGGTGCGGATCACTCGGACCCGGGCCACGTCCGTGCTGTCGTAGCGGCGCTGGCCGCTGGTGGTGCGGGCGGGCGGCGGCAGCAGGCCGCGCTGCTCGTACAGGCGCAGCGCCCTGGGCGTGGTTCCGGCGGCGGCCGCCGCGTCCCCGATCCGCATCATGTCCTTGCGCCCTTCCGCCGCCGCTGCTCCACCGGTCCGTGGAACCAGCGGCGGCGCCCGGTCATTCCGCGGGCAGTTCCACCAGCACCGTGCCGAAGTGCCGTCCCTCGGCCATCTCCTGGAAGGCCTGCGGGGCCCGCTCCAGGCCGCTCACCCGGACGTGCGGGAAGGCGATCCGGCCCTCCCGCAGCCACGTGCCGAAGCGGGGCCGCCACGCGGCCTCCGCCTCGGCCTGCCCGGCGCCGCCGCTGCCGGTGACCTGCACGCCCTTGACGATGAGCTGGAAGGCGTCCAGCCGCAGCGGGGGGTGCGCGGCCGGGTCGTCGCCGAACTGCCCGGAGAGCACGCCGACCAGGGCGGCGCGGGCGCCGGGGCGGGCGGCGGCGAGGGCCGCCTCGGCCTGGTGGCCGCCGACGTTGTCGACCAGCAGGTCGATGCCGTCGGGCGCGGCCTCGGCGAGTTGCCGGGCGAAGCGGGCGGCGCGGTCGGACGCGTCGCCGGCCCGCTCGTCCACCAGCACGGCGTCGTAGCCGAGTTCGCGCAGGCGTTCGGCCTTGGCCGGGGAGCCGGTGGTGCCGATGACGGTGCCCGCGCCGAGCAGCCGGGCGGTCTGGCCGGCCAGGGTGCCGACGCCACCGGCCGCGCCGGTGACCAGCACGGTGTCGCCGGGGCGGACGGGCGCGGTGCGGGTGAGCACCCCGTAGCCGACCGAGCCGGGCGCGAGGTGGGCCGCCGGATCGTCCAACTCCTCGGTGAGCGGCGTGAGTTCGGGCGTTTCGGCCACCGCGTACTCGCGCCAGCCGCGGAAGTGGACGACCAGGTCGCCGGGGCGCAGCCCGCTGTCCGCCGGGGCGTCGACCACCTCCGCGACGGCGGGCCCGAACAGGGTGCCGCCGGGCTCGATCGACGGCCACGGCGCGCCCGGCGGGGTCTCGCCCAGCAGCGTCGCCAACCCGGCGAACAGCAGGAACCACCGGTTGCGCAGCAGGACCTGGCCCGCCGCGGGCTCCGGGGCGGGCGTCTCGACCACCACCAGGTCGGCGGCGACCGGACGGCCCTGCGGGCGGCGGGCGAGGCGGATCTCGCGGACGGTTGCGGGCACACTCATGGACGGCTCCTCGGGGAGTACCGGACGGCGGGTGCCGGAACGCTAGCCTTTGACCCGCGGGTCAGGGTCAAGGGACGTCCCGCGAGGCACGTCAACTGCGGTGAGGGGAACGGACGTTGGACGGAAGGACGGCGGTGCGCACGGGGCGGCCGGCGGACGCGGCCGGGTTGGTGCGGCTGGCCGGGCAGGTCGAGCACTGGTTCGGGCCGATGGTCGACGACCCGGGGTTCCACGCCGCCGTCGCCCGCCAACTCGCCCGTGGCAGCGCCCTGGTGGCCACCGACGGCCCCGTCGTGCTGGGCGGCCTGCTGGTCGGCCACCACCCGCCGGTGTGCCACCTGCACTGGCTGGTGGTCGACGCCGCGGCCCGCGGCCTGGGCCTCGGCCGGGCCCTGGTCGCCGAGGCGCTGTCCCGCTGCCCGGCGGAGGTCCGGACGGTGGAGGTGGTGACCTTCGGCGCGGACCACCCGGGCGCGGTGGCCAGTGGCGCCCGCGCCTTCTACGAGCACCTGGGCTTCTCCCCCGCCGAGGCCGCGGCCCCGGGCCCGGAGGGCGGCTCTCGGCAGGTGTACCGGCGCGCGCTGTGACGGTGCGCGCTGTGCCGGTGCGACGCTTCCGGCCGCCCGGAGGGCCACCGGGCCGGGTCACCGGATTGCCCGCCGGGCGGCCGGGTAGCCGGGAGGGCGGGACCGCACGCCCCGAAACCGAGGAGGCTCCGATGACCGCACGCCGCGACCCCACGCCCCAGGACCCGGGCCGGGAGCGCCCGGACGCCGAGGGCGACCGCCGCTACGGGGACCGGGCCGCCGGTGTCCGACCCACCCGCGAGCCCGACCCGGACGTCCGCGGCCCGCAGGAGGGCTACGACGCCACCGCCGACGCCGCCCGCCGCACCGCCCCGTCCGGCGCGGGGAGCGCGAGCCACCGGGAACCGGACCCGGAACCGGCCACGGAACCGGACCCCGAGCGGCGTTGACCGGCGCCGGGCCCGGAGCGTCCGGACCGCCCGCTGTCGGCGGCGGCTGGCAGGCTGGCCCGATGAGCGACGAACCCACCACCGCCCCGCAGTACTTCTCCCCCGCCTGGGCCGACGCCGCGGACCGCGTCGACCCCCCGCTGGTCGGTGACGAGCGCGAGATCCTCCTGTCGTACCTGGAGTTCCACCGCGAGACCTTCGCGCTGAAGTGCGCGGGCGTCCCGACCGACCGGCTCTCGGAGTTCCTGGTGCCGCCGTCCGGGCTGTCCCTGCACGGCCTGGTCCGGCACCTGACCGGGGTCGAGCAGTGGTGGCTGCAGATCCAGTTCGCCGGGGACGAGTCCCGGCCGGTGCTGTACTACTCGGACGAGGACCCGAACCAGGACTTCGAGCGCCTCGACGGGAGCTTCGACGAGGCCTTCGCCGCCTGGCGCGCCCAGGTCGAGACCTCCCGCCGGATCGTCGCCGAGGCCCCCTCGCTGGACGCCACCGGCGTGCACAAGGCCACCGGGAAGCCGGTCTCGCTGCGCCGCGTCCTGGTCCACCTGCTCGCCGAGTACGCCCGCCACAACGGGCACGCGGACCTGCTGCGCGAGCGCGCGGACGGCGCCACCGGCTACTGAGCCGGTCCGCGTCCCGGCGCGGCCAGGAGGCTTCCGGGCGGGGGCGGTAGCCTGGTGGGGTGCTCCTACTCGTCAGCCGTCGCCACGTGGACCTGCTCCGCGTCACGAGTGCGTCCTGTCGACGCTCCGGCTGACCTCACCCCTCCCTCCGGCTCCGCCCTCCCACCTGGACGCGCGGGCCCCCGCCTCCCCCGGCCGTCCGGCGCGATCCGCCGACCCCGCCGGGGGTCTCACCACCGCGGACGCACCCCCATGACGCAGCAGCACCCCACCTCCCTCCCCGTCGTCGACCTCTCGCTCGCCGACGGCACCCCGGCCGACCGGGCCCGCCTGCACCAGGAGTTGCGCGCGGCCGCGACCGGGGTCGGCTTCTTCCAGCTCACCGGCCACGGCGTCACCCCCGCCGAGACCGCCGCCCTGACCTCCGCGATGCGCGCCTTCTTCGCCCTCCCGGAGGCCGACCGGCTGGCCGTCAGCAACCTCAACTCGCCGCACTTCCGCGGCTACACCCGCACCGGTGACGAGCACACCGGCGGCCGCCGCGACTGGCGCGACCAGCTCGACATCGGCCCCGAGCTGCCCCCGCACGTCCCGGCGCCGGGCGAGCCCGCGTACTGGTGGCTGGAGGGCCCCAACCAGTGGCCGCCCGCCCTGCCCGAGCTGCGCACCGCCGCCCTGCACTGGATCGACCGGCTCGACGGCGTCGCCCACCGCCTGCTGCACGAGCTGCTCGCCTCGATCGGCGCCCGTCCCGACTTCTACGACGACGCCTTCGCCCCGCACCCGCACCTGCACCTCAAGCTGGTCCGCTACCCGGGCACCGCCCCCGACGGCCCCCCGCAGGGCGTCGGCACCCACAAGGACTACGGCTTCATCACCCTGCTCCTCCAGGACACCGTCGGCGGCCTCCAGGTCGAACGCCCCGACGGCACCTTTCTCGACGTCCCCCCGCTGGAGGGCGCCTTCGTCGTCAACCTCGGCGAGCTGCTCGAGGTCGCCACCGACGGCTACCTGCGGGCCACCTCCCACCGCGTGCTGTCCCCGCCCGGCGCCCGCGAGCGCTTCTCCGTCCCGTTCTTCTTCAACCCCCGCCTCGACGCCCACATCGCACCGCTGGACTTCCCGCACGCCCACCACGCCCCCGGCATCACCCAGGACCCTTCGAATCCCCTGCATGCCGAGTTCGGCACGAACGAATTGAAGGGCTACTCCCGAGCCCACCCTGAAGTCACCAGGCGCCACCACCCCGAGCTGCTCGGTCGAGCGTCGTAGCGCCCGCGCCCCGGTGGGTGCGACACTACTGCTGTCACAGTGGGGTCGGGCTGGGGGTCGGTGTGGTGGACGGGCCGCGGTGGACGGTGGAGGAGCTGGCGGGGCGGGCCGGGGTGACGGTGCGGACGCTGCGGTTCTACGGGGCGAAGGGGCTGCTGCCGCCGCCGGAGCTGGGGGCGCGCCGGGTGGGGTGGTACGGGGCCGAGCACCTGGGGCGGCTGGAGCTGATCGAGGAGCTGCAGCGGCAGGGGCTGACGCTCGCCGCAATCGAGCGGTACCTGGCGCAACTTCCGCAGGACATCGGCGAGTTGGACCTGGCGATCCACCGGGCCCTGGTGGCCTCCTGGACGCCGGAGTCGGCCGAGGAGGCGAGCCGGGAGCAGGTGGAGCGGCGGGCCGGGCGGGCCCTGTCGGACGCCGACCTGGACTCGCTGACGGCGATGGGCGCGCTGCACCGCACGGACGACCCCGGGGTGTTCAAGGTCGACCCGGGCCTGCTGCCGCTGGGGGTGCGGGTGCTGGACGTGCCGATCCCGCTGGAGACGCTGCTGGCGGCGCGGGCGGTGGTGCGGCTGCACAGCCGGGCCACCGCGCACGACCTGCACCGGCTGTTCCGGGACACGGTGTGGCGCCCGTACCGGGAGAGCGGCCCGGAACCCGCGGAGCTGGAGCGGATGCGGGAGCTGACGGACCGGATCCAGCCGATGGTGGTGCAGGCGCTGGTGACGGCGTTCCAACGCTCACTGGCGGAGGAACTGGCCCGCCCCCAGGCTGCCGCGGAGGAGCAGGAGACCGAGAGGGTGGACCCGGAGGACGGTCAGGGGTGCGCCCGGTGGTGATCGAGGGGCGGGCGCTGCGAGCTCCTCGATCCGGATCATCGCGCTGCGGAGCCGGAAGGCTGCGAGGTGGGCCACCGAGACTCTGGTGCAGTGCGCGGCGGCGCCCCACCAGGCCTTCGGCCGGAGCCCGTATCGGCGGCGAGCTCGGCCCACAGGAGTTCAACTCAAGCAACTTGCCTACCGAATTGCCGAGTTGACGCCTCAACGTCGAGGCGCGACGGTAGGAAGGGCATGAAGCGTAGCCGGTCGAGGAGAAGGGTTGTGTAATGGCGGCAGGGCGGGCGGGCTTGGCCTTCCTGGTGTTGGGCGCGATCGGAGTGGCGGTCTGCGGGACGACCGCGGTGACGTTCGCCCTCGATTCGGGGAGGGTGACCGTGCGGGAGGAGAATCCGACTCAGCCGGGAACGGACAGGTTCACGGAAGATCCCGCCGCGTTTGACGAGTACGTCCGAACGCACCCGGTCGAGCCGAGGTAGGACGCCACTGGCTCGTGGTACCGGGTCCGGTACCACGAGCCAGTGGCGAACCGAGTCGCGTCAGTGCGCGTTGAGCCAGTTGATGACGCCGACGGCGTCGCCTCCGTGGTTGGACGAGTACAGGTAGTTGTCCACCCAGTTGCCGTTGCTGTCGGCCGACCGATGGCTGTTCACGCCGACGATCTGCGGGTTCGATGCGAAGTTCTGGATCATGGGGCCACCACTGGCGCCGTGACCCATGTCGCAGGCCATGCGCAGGCGATCGTCAAGGGGGTTCCAATTGAACGCGTCGACGGTGGCGCCCTGGCAGTACATTGCGTGCTCACCGTCGCTGAAATCCGAATCGGGACGGTTGTAGCCGTCAGCCGGATATCCTATGGCGGTGACGTCCGAATAGTCGGTGCCGCCACTGAAATGGTATCCGTAACCTCCCATGAAGTCCTCCAGATTGCCATACTCGGAGAGAGGATTGACAATCCCGCCGCCGATGTCACCCCAGTTCATATCACCATCGTCGGCCCAGTCCGAAGAAACGATGACGGACCTGAGGCTCCAGTATCCCCAACGCTGGTTGCTGTCGTATCCGGGCGAGAAGAGGAAACCACTGTAGAACCCTCCCCCGTTGCCCCGGTTGAGACAGTGCCCGGCGGTCCAGATCGAGTTCTTGTTGTTCGACACGATCACAGCCGCACTGCACGAGCTCAAGGAGCCGCCGTTGTTGAAGAACAGTCGGCCGGTGAGTGCGCTCTGCCAGCCGAGGGCAGGCCCCGCGAGTTCCGAGCGCGAGAGGCTCGTGATCGCGGTCGCACCGGCAACCAGCCCGTTCGATGCTTCCTGCTTGCGGAGCGCGAGCGGGGCAACAGCGTCGGCAGAGGCCGCCGCAGCCCCCTTCGCTGCCGCGTCGGCCTGCCTCCGGATCGCCTTCCGGTTCGACTCCTTGGCTGCGGACCCGGTCAGATGGGGCAGCGGAACAGGGTGATCAGCCGCTTCGCGAATCCGCTCCGGAGTCCAGAACGACTGAATTTCGGAGTCCGTCTGCGAAATCACCGAGAAGGTGACTCCGTCCGCCGTCCCCGTATGATCCGGCGCAGCCGAACTCGCCCGTGCGGCTCCGGCGGAGGCGACCGCCAGAAGCCCTGCGGCGGTCAGCACGGCCATGCGGCGAAGTATCAATTCGATCCCCGATGCTCGGCGCTTCACATGCATGTTTGCATGCAGCCATTTGGCATGCACGACCATACAGTTGACGATTCGACCGGACCCGCCGCATACGATGTGACGTCCAGAAATGATCGCCTTGTGGCCAAAATGAGGGGAGTCCGATCTCCTGCATATTGGCCGAATTCCTCATATCGGCGACCCGACGACCTTTGAGATGACATGGGGGATTTGATCGCCGCAACCAGCACTACCCGGACCGGCCTTCTCGGTCCGGCTCCGATCCGGCCGACCGTGTTCCGCTGCGGGCCCAGGAGGGCGAGGACGCCGACAGGAGAACGACGACCTGCACCATGCCGTACAGGCCGTCGCCCCCATGCACAACCTCGCGCTGACAGGAAGGAACACCGGGTCGGAGCAGACTTGAGCCCGCCCTGCCACCGCCTTCTACGACGACCTTCAGTAGCGGCCGCCGCTCTCGGCGAGGGCGACCAGGGAGGCGGGCGGGGTGAAGCGTTCGCCGTAGGCGGCGGCGAGTTCGCGGGCGCGGGCGGTGAAGCCGGCCGGGCCGCCGGGGTAGCCGTTGACGTACTGCAGGACGCCGCCGGTCCAGGCGGGGAAGCCGATGCCGAGGATCGAGCCGATGTTGGCGTCGGCGGCGGAGGTGAGAACGCCCTCGTCGAGGCAGCGGATCGAGTCGATGGCCTCGGCGAACAGCATCCGCTCCTTCATGTCCTCGAACGGGATCTCCGCGCCCTCGCGCGCGAAGTGCTCGCGCAGGCCGGGCCACAGGCGGGTGCGGCGCCCGTCGACGTACTCGTAGAAGCCCGCACCGCCGCTGCGGCCGGGGCGGTCGAACTCGTCGAGCATCCGGTCCATGACGGCCTCGCCGGGGTGGGGGGTCCAGGTGCCGCCGGACTCCTCGACGGCGCGCCGGGTCTCGTTGCGGATCTTGCGGGGCAGGGTGAGGGTGAGCTCGTCCAGCAGCGCGAGGACCTTGGCGGGGTAGCCGGCCTGGGCGGCGGCCTGTTCGACGGAGGACGGGTCGAGGCCCTCGGCGATCATCGCGACGCCCTCGTTGAGGAACTGGCCGATCACCCGGGAGGTGAAGAAGCCGCGGGAGTCGTTGACCACGATCGGGGTCTTGCGGATCTGCCGGACCAGGTCGAAGGCCCGGGCCAGGGCCTCGTCGCCGGTGCGCGGGCCGCGGACGATCTCGACCAGCGGCATCTTGTCGACGGGCGAGAAGAAGTGCAGGCCGACGAAGTCGGCGGCCCGCTCGACGCCCTCGGCGAGCAGGCCGATCGGCAGGGTGGAGGTGTTGGAGCACAGCAGCGCGTCGGGCGCGACCACGTGCTGGACCTCCTGGAACACCTTGTGCTTGAGCTCGGGGTTCTCGAAGACCGCCTCGATGACGGTGTCGCAGCCCGCCAGGTCGGCGGCGTCCGCGGTCGGGGTGATCCGGGCCAGGAACGCGGCGCGCTCCTCCTCGGTCATCCGGCCGCGCGCCACCTGCTTGTCCAACAGGCCCGCGCCGTAGGCCTTCCCGCGTTCGGCGGCCTCCCGGGTGACGTCCTTGAGCAGGACCTCCAGGCCCGCCTTGGCGCAGGAGTACGCGATGCCCGCGCCCATCATGCCCGCGCCCAGCACGGCGACCTTCGCGGCCTTCCGCTCCGGCACCGAACCCGGGCGGGAGGCACCGGAGTTGACGGCCTGCATGTCGAAGAAGAAGGCCCGGATCATGTTCTTGGAGGTCGGCCCGCAGGCGAGTTCGGTGAAGTACCGGGCCTCGATCGCGAACGCGGTCTCCACGTCGACCTGGCTGCTCTCCACGGCCGCGGCCAGGATGTTGCGCGGCGCCGGGTAGGGCGCGCCGCCGAGCTGCTTGCGCAGGTTGGCGGGGAAGGCGGGCAGGTTGGCGGCGAACGCGGGGGTGCTGGGCGTGCCGCCGGGGATCTTGTAGCCCTTGGCGTCCCAGGGCTGCAGGCTGGTCGGGTGGGCGGCGATGAAGGCGCGCGCCTTGGCGTCCATCTCCTCGGCGGTGGCGGCGAGTTCGTGCACCAGGCCGTGCTCCGCGGCCTGCGCCGGACGGTACTGCTGGCCCTGGAGGAGCACCTTGAGCAGGGCGTCGGTGATGCCGAGCATCCGCACGGTGCGCACCACTCCGCCGCCGCCGGGCAGCAGGCCGAGGGTGACCTCGGGCAGGCCGATCTTGCTGCCGGGGGCGTCCAGCGCGATCCGGTGGTGGCAGGCGAGGGCGATCTCCAGGCCGCCGCCGAGGGCCGCGCCGTTGATCGCGGCGACCACCGGCCTGCCGAGCGTCTCCAGCCGGCGCAGTGCCCGCTTGATCCGCATCGAGTCGGTGAAGACCCGCTCCGCGTCCTCGGGCCCGGCGGCGGAGAGCAGTTTGAGGTCGCCGCCCGCGAAGAAGGTCTTCTTCGCGGAGGTGACGATGACGCCGGTCAACTCCTCGGTGGCGGCGAGCCGTTCGACGACCCCTTCGAGGGCGTCGGTGAACGCGGCGTTCATGGTGTTGGCGGACTGGGCGGGGTCGTCGAGGACGAGGGTGACCACGCCGTCCTGGTCCTGCTCCCAGCGGATGGGGCTGCTCACGTCGGTCATGTCTGTGAAGTCCTTGGGTGGGTACGTGAGGGGACGGGTGGTCAGGCGGTGACGCGCTCGATGACGGTGGCGATGCCCATGCCGCCGCCGACGCACAGGGTGGCCAGGCCGTAGCGCAGGTCGCGGCGCTCCAGCTCGTCGACCAGAGTGCCGATCAGCATCGCGCCGGTCGCGCCGAGCGGGTGGCCGAGCGCGATCGCGCCGCCGTTGACGTTCACCTGCTCGTG
Source organism: Kitasatospora sp. NPDC001540 (assembly GCF_042894345.1). Classification (NCBI taxonomy): domain Bacteria; kingdom Bacillati; phylum Actinomycetota; class Actinomycetes; order Kitasatosporales; family Streptomycetaceae; genus Kitasatospora; species Kitasatospora sp. NPDC001540. Next base: position 630,509 of record NZ_JBIAVO010000001.1, on the reverse strand, counting down.
CCGGAAGCCGAGTTCGCGCATGAAGCGCAGCGCGACCGCGGCGAACGCCTCGTTGATCTCGACCAGGTCGATGTCGGCGGCGCTCAGCCCGGCCTTGGCGAGCGCCTTGCGGGTGGCGGGGGCGGGGCCGGTGAGCATGATGGTCGGCTCGGAGCCGGAGACCGCGGCGGAGACGATCCGGGCCCGCGGGGTGAGGCCGTAGCGCTCGCCGATCTCGCGCGAGCCGATCGCGACCAGGGCCGCGCCGTCCACGATGCCGGAGGAGTTGCCCGCGTGGTGGACGTGGTCGATGGACTCCACCCAGTGGTACTTCTGCAGCGCGACGGCGTCGAAGCCGCCGAGCTCGCCGATGTCGGCGAAGGAGGGCTTGAGCCCGGCCAGCGACTCCACGGTGGTGCCGGGGCGGATGAACTCGTCGCGGCCCAGCACCACCAGCCCGTTGCGGTCGCGCACCGGCACCACCGAACGGTCGAACAGCCCGTCGGCCTGGGCCTTGGCGGCGCGGGCCTGCGACTCGGCGGCGAACGCGTCCACGTCGGTGCGGGTGAAGCCCTCGACGGTGGCGATCAGGTCGGCGCCGATGCCCTGCGGCACGAAGCCGGTCTCGTAGGCGGTCATCGGGTCGGCGAACCAGGCCCCGCCGTCGGAGCCCATCTTCACCCGGGACATCGACTCGACGCCGCCCGCCAGGATCAGGTCCTCCCAGCCCGAACGGACCTTCGCCGCGGCCAGGTTGACCGCCTCCAGGCCGGACGCGCAGAAGCGGTTCTCCTGCACGCCCGCGACGGTGTCGGGCAGCCCGGCGGCGATCGCCGCGACCCGGGCGATGTCGGAGCCCTGGTCGCCGATCGGGCTGACCACGCCGAGCACGATGTCGTCGATCGTGGCCGGGTCCAACGACGGGAACCGGCGGCGCAGTTCGTGGATCAGACCGACCACCAGGTCGATCGGCTTGGTGCCGTGCAGGGAGCCGGTCTGCTTGCCGCGTCCGCGCGGGGTGCGGATCGCGTCGTAGACGTACGCTTCGGTGGTCACGGGTGAATGAGCCTTTCGGACGGTTTTCAGGCGAGCAGGGAGCGGCCGACGATCTCTTTCATGATCTCCGTGGTGCCGCCGTAGATGGTCTGGACGCGCCCGTCGGTGAACGCCCGGGCGACCGCGCTGTCACTCATGTAGCCGGATCCGCCGTGCAGTTGCAGGCAGCGGTCGGCGGTGCGCTTCTGCAGCTCGGTGGCCCACCACTTGGCCATCGAGGCGTCCACCGGGGTCAGCGCGTAGCGGTTGTGCTCGCTCACGCAGCGGTCCACGAACGCGCGGGTGACGGCGCACTCGGTGGCCAGCTCGGCGATCTCGAACCGGACGTGCTGCAGCTTGGCCAGCGGGCGGCCGAACGCGGTGCGCTGCTTGACGTGGCCGATGGTCTCCGCGAGGACGCACTCGGCGGCGGCGATCGCGGCGACCGCGATGGTCAGCCGCTCCTGGGCCAGGTTGCGCATCAGGTACAGGAAGCCCTGGTGCTCCTCGCCGAGCAGGTTGGCCTTCGGCACCCGCACGTCGTGGAAGAACAACTCGGCGGTGTCCTGGGCCTTCTGGCCGATCTTGTCGAGGTTGCGGCCGCGCTCGAAGCCCGGCGTGCCGCGCTCCACCACCAGCAGGCTCAGGCCGTGCGCGCCGCCCTCGGCGGTGGTCCTCGCGACCACCACGACCAGGTCGGCCAGGATGCCGTTGGAGATGAAGGTCTTCGTGCCGTTCAGCAGGTAGTGGTCGCCCGCGTCGACGGCGGTGGTGCGGATCGCCTGCAGGTCGGAGCCGGTCTCCGGCTCGGTCATCGCGATCGCGGTGACCAGCTCGCCCGAGCAGAAGCCCGGCAGCCAGCGCTGCTTCTGCTCCTCGGTGGCCAGGCCGGTCAGGTACGGGCCGATGACGTCGTTGTGCAGGCCGACGGCCAGGCCGCTGGCCCCGGCCCGGACGAACTCCTCGGCCAGCACCGCGGCGAACCGGAAGTCGGCGCTGCCGCCGCCCCCGTACCGCTCCTCCACCGCCAGGCCGAGCAACCCTGCCTTCCCGGCGGCCAGCCAGGCGGAGCGGTCGACGACGCCCTGCTGCTCCCAGCGGGCGTGGTGCGGGGCGACCTCCCGGGCGAGGAAGGCCCGGACGGTGGCGCGGAAGTCCTCGTGCTCCTCGGTGTAGAGCTCGCGCTGCACGGGCTGGTCCCTTCCGTCAGGAGGATTGCGGGGCGAGGGGGTTCAGGGCGGGGACGGCCCAGTCGCGGGCCACCTCGGCGGTGTGCTCGCCGGGTCGGGCGGGCGGGGTGCGCAGCGCGCCGGGGGTGGCGGAGAAGCGCGGGGCGGGGGCGGGCTGGCGGGTGCCGCCGTGCTCGGGGTAGCTGCCGCGGGCGGCCAGGTGCGGGTGCGCGGCGGCCTCGCCCAGCGTCAGGACGGGGGCCACGCAGGCGTCGTGGTCGGCGAACAGCTCCGTCCACTCGGCCTGGGTGCGGGTCGCGAAGCGGGCCGCGAGGGCGGCGCGCAGCTCGGGCCAGCGCGGCAGGTCGTACTGCTCGGGGACGTCCGGGCCCAGCTCCAGCAGCCGGGCGAACTCGGCGTAGAAGCGCGGCTCCAGCGGGCCGACCGCCATCCAGCGGCCGTCGGAGGTCTCGTACGTCCCGTACCAGGGGGCGCCGCCGTCCAGCAGGTTGACGCCGCGGCGGTCCTGCCAGAGCCCCGCGTCGATCAGGCCCCACAGCATGGTGGACAGGTGCGCGGCGCCGTCCACGATCGCGGCGTCGACGACCTGGCCGGTGCCGGTGGCGCGGGCGTGGTGCAGCGCGGCGAGCAGGCCGACCACCAGGTAGAGCGAGCCGCCCGCGTAGTCGCCGAGCAGGTTGGCCGGGAGGGCCGGGGGCCCGTCGGGCGCGCCGATCAGCCCGAGCAGGCCGGAGGTCGCCAGGTACGTGACGTCGTGCCCGGCCCGCTGGGCCAGCGGCCCGTCCTGCCCCCAGCCGGTCATCCGGCCGTAGACCAGTGCCGGGTTGCGGGCCCGGCAGGCGTCCGGCCCGATGCCGAGCCGCTCGGCGACCCCGGGCCGCCAGCCCTCGACCAGCAGGTCCGCCCGGGCGGCGAGGTCGAGCACCGCGGCGACGCCCTCCGGCGCCTTCAGGTCGACCAGCACCGACCGCTTGTTGCGGTTGGTCAGGTCGCGCGCCGGGTCCGGTCCGAGCCCCTGCCCGCCGGGCCGGTCGACCCGCACCACGTCCGCCCCGAGGTCCGCGAGCAGCATCGCGGCGAACGGCCCGGGCCCGATGCCCGCGAGCTCCAGCACCCGCACCCCGGCCAGCGGGCCGGACGGGGGCGGTGCGGAGGGCGCTGCGGGGGGTGTTGCGGGGGTCATCGTCGACCGCCTCCCAGGTTTGACAGTGGAGCTGTCACAGTGGCGATGATAGGGACGTGACTCGCCGGTAACAAGAGCCCGGCACGGGCCGGTCGCGGGCCGGACGCGGGCTGGCGCCGCCGCCCGCGCGGGGTGCGGAGGCGGGGCGGGCGGGTGCGGGACCATGGGAGGGAGCGACCGAGCGGGAGGAACCGTGGGCATGGACGTGCTGGACGACCCGGTGGGGGCCTCGCTGGGCGGGGCGCACGCGCACCTGGCGCGGCGGTGCGGGGAGGCGGTGCGGTACGACCCGGAGGTGGCGAGCTTCAGCAGCGTCGGCCTCGCGCCGGGGCCCGGGGCGTGGGACGACCTGGCGGGGCTGCTGGGATCGGGCGAGTTCGCCGACCTGTTCAGCTGCCCTGCGCCGCCGCCCGCCCGCTGGCAGGCCGAATTCGTCCTGGAGGGGCACCAGTTGGTGCAGGAGCGACAGGTCCGTCCGGCCGCCCCCGCCGGGCTGCGGGTGGTCGAGCTGGGGGCGGCGGACGTGCCCGAGATGCTGGCGCTGGTGGCCAGCACCCGGCCCGGCCCGTTCCGGCCGCGCACCCGCGAGCTGGGCACCTACCTGGGCGTCCGCGACGGCGGGCCCGGCGGCGGGGGCGGCGGGGGCGCGCTGCTCGCGATGGCGGGCGAGCGCCTGCGCCCGCCGGGCTTCACCGAGGTCTCCGCGGTCTGCACCGCCCCCGAGGCCCGCGGCCGCGGCCTGGCCGCCCACCTGGTCGGCGAGCTCGCCGCCCGGATCACCGCCCGCGGCGAACGCCCGTTCCTGCACGTGGCGGCCGCCAACACCGGTGCGCTCGCGCTGTACGAGCGGCTGGGCTTCGTCCGCCGCGCCGACGTGGTCTTCCGCGGCTTCCGCACCCCCTGAACGCCCGCCCGCACGCCCGCGGGCCCGCGCTGTTGACGCCCTCCCGGCCGCGGCGGAGGCTGGAGGGACGAGGCGCACCGGCCGCCCGTGCGCGGTGCGCACCCGGAGGTGAACCGCCATGCAGAACCACTGGGTCGTCGACCTGAGCTTCGACGAGGACGAGTCCCGCACCACCTGCACCGCCTCGCTCAGCGGCTTCAGCGCCCCCGGCGCCCGCGGCACCGGCACGGCCCGGCGCAACCCCGTCGACGACGCCGACACCGCGATCGGCGAGGAGCTGGCCGCCGCCCGCGCCTGCAACGACCTCGCCCGGCAGCTGATCGGCCACGCCGCGACCGGCATCGAGAGCCACACCCACACGCCCGCGCAGCTCTCCTTCTGAGCCCGCGGACGGGCGCGCACCGGCCGCGCACCGGCCGCGCACCACCAGCGCACCGGCCGTGCACCGCCCCGGACCGGTGATCTTTTCCGACCGCCGAACCGGCGGGTAGAGTGCGGCGATCTGTCGTGCCCACGGGGGGCACCGCCGAAACGAACGTCCGGTGACCGCATGACCGTCTGGGCCCGCCCCGCCACCTGGTGGCGCTCCGCCATCGTCCTGTCCGCGTTCCTGGGGATCTTCCTCAGCAACAGCTCGCTGGTGTACTTCACCATCCAGAGCAACGTGATCGTGCTCGGCTACTTCCTGGCCGCGCTCTACTGGACGGCCCGGCGCGACACCGCCGACGCCCCGGCCCCCCGCCTGCGCGGCGCCGCCGTCCTGTACATCACCATCACCGGCATCGTCGCGCACGTCCTGCTCAACCACGGCGAGAACCCGCTGCCCGGCCTGTTCTCCGGCCCCGACCGCCTCCAGCACTGGTCGAGCTTCTTCCTGCACTACACCACCCCGCTGCTGGTCCTGGTCGAGTGGCTGCTGTGCTCCCCCCGCAACGCCTCCCGCTGGCGCGACCTGCCGCTGTGGCTCTCCTACCCCCTCGGCTACGCCGTCCTCACCGAGACCCGGGCGATCCTCTTCCCCGACTTCCCCGTCCGCTACCCCTACTTCTTCCTCGACCCCACCGAGAAGGGCTACGCCTGGGTCGGCCTCCAGATGGTCGAACTGGTCGCCGAGTTCGCCGCCCTCGGCGCCCTGGTCATCGGCCTCGACCGCCTGGGCACCAAGCTCCGCCGCACGCCCGCGACCGAGACCGCCGAGGCCTGACGGGCGCCGCCAGGACCGCTTTCCCACTTCTTTGATAATCTCGACCCATGACCGGGAGCACGTACAACATCGGCGACGGCCCCGCCACCAGGGTCAGCCTCTCGCTGCCGGAGGGCACTGCGGCCGCCATCCGGGAGCGGGTCGGAAAGCGCGAGTTCTCGGCGTTCATCACTGCCGCCGTCGAACGCGAACTCCGCGGCCGGATACTGGACGAGTACCTGGCCGACTACGAACGTCGCAATGGCCCGATCTCGACCGCCGCGCAGGACCGCGCCCGCGAGGTGTTCGACGAGGTGTTCGCCGGGGAGAGCGAATGGCCCGCCGCAAGCTGAGCCACGAGGGCACGCTGGTCCTCGACTCCGAGGGTCTCTCGCAGTTGCTGGCCGACCGCGAGCCCGTGGTCGCTCTGGTCGCGGAGGCCCGCGCCCGGGGCATGGAGGTGGTGATCAGCGCACTGACCGTCATCGAGGCGGTGCACGCACGTACCGACCAGGCCCGGCTGCGCTGGTTGCTCTCCGGGCTGCGGATCGCCCCGGTCGGCGAGGAGGAGGCCAGGGCCGCGTCCACCCTGTTGCTCTCGGCGGGCCTGCACGGGCACAAGTACGCGATCGACGCCGCGGTGGCCGAACTCGCTCTCCGGCAGCAGCGGCCGGTGGTGGTGCTGACCTCGGACGTCGACGACCTCACCAAGCTCTGCGGCGGCCGCGTCCGGCTGATCCCCGTGTAGCCCGCGGCGGCGCCGTCAGCGCGTGGAGCCCATCCGGCGGGAGACGCGGGCGGCGGTGGCGGCGACGACGGGGCCGAGTTCGCGGGCCCGGGCGGCGGTGATGCGGGAGGTGAGGGCGGAGGTGGAGATGGCGCCGATGACGGTGTTGTTGTGGTCGAAGACGGGGGCGGCGATGCAGCGGACCTCGGGTTCGTTCTCGCGGTCGTCGACGGCGTAGCCGCGGGTGCGGATGCGGGTGAGGTCGGCGCGCAGGGCGGCGGCCGAGGTGAGGGTGCGGGTGGTGATGGCGGGCAGGCCGTCGGCGACGACGGTGGCGAAGGCGTCCTCGGGGAGCCAGGCGAGCATGGCCTTGCCGACGGCGGTGCAGTACATGGGGGCGCGGCTGCCGATCCGGGAGGCCATCCGGACGGCGGTCTCGTTCTCGACCTTGTCGACGTAGACCACGTACGGGGTGTCGGGGACGCACAGGTGCACGGTGCCGCCGACCTCGCGCATCAGCTGGTGGGCCTCCTCGGAGGCGGCGGTGCGCAGGTCGAGGGTGGCGAGGTAGGCCTGGCCGAGCTGGAGGGCGCCGGGGCCGAGCCGGAAGTGGCCGGTGTCGCGGTCGCGGGCGAGGAGTTGGGCGTCGACCAGCGGGGCGGCCAGGCGCAGCACGGTGGACTTGGACATCCCCAGGCCGTCGGCGAGCGCGGTGAGGCTGAGGTCGGTGCCGGCCGCCGCGCGGTCCCGGACGTGTTCGAGCACCGCGAGGGCGCGGCGCAGCGACGCGGACTGGTTGCGTTCCGGTCGGCCCTCGGCGGGTCGGCTCTCGGCGGCGGTGCTGGTCATGGGGTGTGACGCTACGGCGCGGCCGGGCGGCGTGCCAGATCCGCAGCACATCGTTTTGCAGTGCAGAACTTTCGCGGTCTGCTCTTGTCGCCGCGCCCGGCGAGTTTCTAACGTCCCGCTCACACCGATCCCCCACTGCATGTCCCGGTTCGTCCCGGGGCGCGCAGGTGCGTCCCGCTGCGGCGAGGAGATGACGTTGAGCATGAAGAAGCTGGCCCGTGGTGCCGCCCTTGCCGTGCTGGCCGGCACCGTGGCCACGGCCTGTGCGCCGGGCACCGCGAAGACCGCCACGTCCGCGGACGAGCAGACCGGCACCGTGAAGGTGTGGCTGTACGACGAGGCGAACCGGGCGCCGAAGGAGCAGGTGGTGGCGCAGGCCGTCGCCGACTTCAAGGCGAAGCACGCGGGCGTCGAGGTCGAGGTGTCGTACATCCCGACCGACGCCGGTCCGCGCGCCGAGAAGATGAAGGGCGCGTTCAACGACCCGTCCTCGGCGCCGGACGTGGTGGAGTTCGGCAACACCGACCTGTTCGGCTACACCGCCTCGGGCGGCCTGGCCGACATCACCTCCGACCTGGCGGGCTGGGAGGAGGGCAAGGACCTGCCGCAGGACCTGAAGGACACCGCGGTGGTGGACGGCAGGACGTACGGCCTGCCGTGGTGGCTGGGCGTGCGGGCGCTGTACTACCGCACCGACGTGTTCGCCGAGCTGGGCCTGCAGGCGCCGACCACGTACGGGGAGCTGAAGTCGGCGGCGGAGAAGGTGCGGGCCGCGCACGGCGACCTGCTGGGCATCGCGGTCGGCGGCAAGTACACCTTCGGCGCGCTGCCGTTCGTGTGGGCCAACGGCGGCGACCTGGCGGCGCCGGGCGGCTCGGGCTACGCCTCGGCGATCGACTCGGCGCCGTCGCAGGCGGGCGTGAAGGCGTACACCGACCTGTTCACGGACGCGATCTGCCCGGCGCAGCAGTGCGCCGACCTGACCGGCGGCAAGACCGTGGAGGCGTTCGCGGCGGGCAAGGCCGGGATGGCGATCCTGCCGAACTCCTCGCGCAGCGCGGTGGAGGCGGGCGCGGCGAAGGGCAAGTACGCGATCGTGCCGCTGCCGGGCACCGCGGCCGGGACGATCGCCCCGGCGTTCTCCGGCGGCAACGACCTGGGCGTGATGAAGTCGACCAAGCACCGCAGCCTGGCGTCCGACTTCATCAAGGAACTGGCGTCCAAGAAGAACCAGTTGGCGCTGTTCGACGCGATGGGCAACCTGCCGACGCTCTCCTCGGCGCGCGCCGAGGTGGTGCAGAAGCAGCCGTGGCTGAAGCCGTTCACCGACACCATCGCGGCGGGCACCAAGTTCGTCCCGAAGGACGCCGCCTGGGCGAAGATCGACGCCCAGAACGTGGTGCCGACGATGCTGCAGAAGGTCATCACCGGCAAGTCCGACGTGGCCGGTGCCACCAAGGAGGCCGCGGCCGCGATGAACTCCTCGTTCAGCGGCAAGTAGCCACCGGCCCGTGGAGAAGCGGAAGTTGTCGATGCCTGCCACGACCGTCACCGCCCCGGCGGACCGGGGCGACTCCCCGGTCCGCCCGGCGGGCGGCGCCCCCGCCCCGGGCCGCCGCCGCTCCGGGCCGCTCGCCCGGATCCCCGTCCCGCTGTGGCTGCTGCTGCCCGCCGCCCTGGTCCTGCTCCCGCTGTTCGGGTACCCGCTGTACCAGCTGGGCCTGCTGTCGGTGCTCAAGTTCGGGCAGCCGCAGGCCTCCGGCGGGGTGCCGACCGAGTTCGTCGGCCTGTCCAACTACACCGACGTGCTGGGCGACGCCCAGTTCTGGACGGTGCTGGGCCAGACCCTGGCGTTCGCCGCGTTCTGCGTGCTGGCCACCCTGGCGGTCGGCGCGACCTGCGCGGTGCTGCTGACCCGGGTCGGCCGGTGGCCGCGGCTGATGCTGATGTTCGGCGCGCTGGGCGCCTGGGCGGCGCCCGCGATGACCGGCTCCACGGTGTGGCTGTTCCTGCTGGACACCAACTCCGGCCTGGTCAACGAGGTGCTCGGCACCCAGGGCCACAACTGGATGTACGACAAGTGGTCGGCGTTCGCGATGGTCGCCGTGGTCGTGGTCTGGCACAGCTTCCCGTTCGTGATGATCACCCTGTACGCGGGCATCCAGGCGATCCCCGACTCCGTCCTGGAGGCGGCCCGGCTGGACGGCGCCGGGACGGCCACCGTGTTCCGGAAGATCATGCTGCCGATGCTGCGGCCGCTGCTGGTGATCGTGGTGATCCAGTCGGTCATCTGGGACTTCAAGGTGTTCACCCAGATCTACGTGATGACCGGGGGCGGCGGCATCGCGGGCCAGAACCTGGTCCTCAACGTCTACGCCTACCAGAAGGCCTTCGTCGCCGAGAACTACAGCCTCGGCGCCGCGATCGGCGTCCTGATGACGCTGATCCTGCTGGCCGTCACCGCCGTCTACGTCCGCAGCCTGCGCCGCTCCGGGGAGGAACTGTGACCAGCAAGCGCTTCTCGGCCGCGCGCCGCGACAACCGGGTGCTGCGGCAGGGGGCCAACACCGTCGCCGTGGTGCTGGCCCTGCTGACGGTGTTCCCGCTGTACTGGATGGTGCTGTCGGCGCTGAAGCCGAAGGGCGAGATCACCGCGGCGCACCCGCGGCCGTGGACGTTCGCACCGACGCTGGAGAACTTCCGCAACGCCCTGGGGGTCTCCGGGTTCGGGCGGTACTTCCTGAACAGCCTGGCGGTGGCGGTGGTCGTGGTGGTGGTGTCGGCCGCGATCGCGTTCCTGGCGGCGGTGGCGCTGTCCCGGTTCAGGTTCCGGTTCCGGACCACGATCCTGATCATGTTCCTGGTGGCGCAGATGGTGCCGGTGGAGGCGCTGACCATCCCGCTGTTCTTCCTGGTCCGGGACATCGGCACGGTCGCGCCGGGCTTCGGCCTGTCCTCGCTGGGCTCGCTGATGCTGGTGAACCTGGCGTTCTCGCTGCCGTTCGCGGTGTGGATGCTGCGCGGGTTCGTCGCCGCGGTGCCGGAGTCGCTGGAGGAGGCGGCCCGGATCGACGGGGCGAGCCGGTTCACCGTCCTGTGGCGGATCCTGTTCCCGCTGGTGGCCCCGGGCCTGGCGGCCACCAGCGTGTTCTCCTTCATCACGGCGTGGAACGACTTCGTGTTCGCGAAGACGCTGATCCTGGACACCGACCACCAGACGCTGCCCGCCGCGCTGATGGTGTTCTTCAAGCCGGACGAGAACGACTGGGGCGGCATCATGGCCGCCTCGACCCTGATGACGGTGCCGGTGCTGGTCTTCTTCGTGCTGGTCCAGCGGCACATGGTCTCGGGCCTGGGCGGCGCGGTGAAGGACTGAGCGGCTCCCGGGCGGCTCAGCCCTCCGGCCGGGCCGCCCAGGCGGCGAACGCCTCGTGGAAGCCGGGGAAGGTCTTGCGGACGCAGCCCGGGTCGTCGAAGGTCGTGCCCGGGGTGCGCAGCCCGGCGACGGCGAAGGACATCACGATCCGGTGGTCGCCGCGGGTCTCGATCTCGACGGGCTTGGGGGTGCCGGGGCGGATCTCGATCCAGTCCCGGCCGGTGGCGACGTCGACGCCCTGGCGGCGCAGGTTCTCCGCGCAGGCGTCGAGCCGGTCGCACTCCTTGACCCGGGTGTTGTAGACGTCCTCGATCCGGATCGGGCCGGAGGCGAACGGGGCGATGGCGGCCAGCGTCGGCATGGTGTCGGAGATGTCGCGCATGTTGACGGTGCCGCCGGTGAGCGTGCCGCCGGTGACGGTGGTGGCGTCCGCCCCGATCTCGACCTTCGCGCCGAGGCGCTCCAGCACCTCGACGAACTTCAGGTCGCCCTGGAGCGCGCCGCGCCCCAGCCCGGGGACGGTCACCTCGCGGCCGGTCAGCGCGGCGGCGGCGAAGAAGTACGAGGCGGTGGAGGCGTCCGGCTCGACCGGGTACCGGACGGCGGTGTAGCCGCCCGCCGGAACGTCGAACACGTTCCCCTCGCGGGCCACCTCGACGCCGAAGCTGCGCATCATCGCGAGGGTGATCTCGACGTACGGGGCGGAGACCAGGTCGGTGACGCGGATCCGCAGGCCGGTGCGGGTGAGCGGGCCCAGCAGCAGCAGCGCCGTCAGGTACTGCGAGGAGAGCCCGGCGTCGAGCGTCACCTCCCCGCCCTCGACGCCCGCCGCCCGGACGCTCAGCGGGTGGTGGCCCTCGGCGCCGTGGTGCTCCAGCTCGACGCCGAGCTCGCGCAGCGCGGTGGTGAGCGGGCCCAGCGGGCGGCGGCGCATCTGCTCGGACGCGTCGAAGTGGAAGGTGCCGTGCCCGGCGGCGGCCAGCGCCGGCAGGAAGCGCGCCGTGGTCGCGCCGTCCCGGCAGAACACCGACGCCCCGTCGACCCCGGGCCCCTGCGGACGCCCGGTGATCCGCCACTCCCGCTCCGCGCGCTCCACCTCGTACCCGAGCGCGCGCAGCCCCTCCGCGAACCCCTCGGTGTCGTCCGACACCAGCGGCCGCACCAGCGTGGTCACCCCGTCCGCCGCCGCGGCCAGGAACAGCGCCCGCGCCGTCACCGACTTCGAACCGGGGATCTCGACCAGTGCCACGACACACACTCCAGCAGGACCGACGACAACAGGACGCCCCCGATCCTGCCCTCCCCCCGCCCGCCCCGTCCCCCTCGTCCCACGGTACGGACACCGCGACGGAACGAAGGGGACGGCGCGGGCGACGGCCGGGTCAGCGCGGGTCGGTCGGGCGCAGTTCGCCTCCCTCCCACTCCAGCCAGCGGGTGATGCCGATCTCGCGGAGGAAGGGGAGGTCGTGGCTGGCGACGATCAGGGTGCCGCGGTAGCCCGCGAGGGCCTGGGTGAGTTGGCGGACGCTGGAGAGGTCGAGGTTGTTGGTGGGTTCGTCGAGTAGCAGGAGCTGCGGGGGCGGGTCGGCCAGCAGGAGGGCGGCGAGGGTGGCGCGGAAGCGTTCGCCGCCGGAGAGGGTGCCGGCCGGTTGGTCGGCGCGGGCGCCGCGGAACAGGAAGCGGGCGAGGCGGGCCCGGACCTCGTTGTCGGTGGCGGCGGGGGCGTGCGCCCTGACGTTCCGGAAGACCGTCTCCTCCTCGTCCAGGACGTCCAACTGCTGTGGGAGGTAGCGCAGTTGGACCGGGGTGGTGACCATGCCCTCGGCGGGGGCGAGTTCACCGGCGACGGTGCGCAGCAGCGTGGTCTTGCCGGAGCCGTTGCGGCCGGTGAGGGCGATCCGCTCGGGGCCGCGCACGTCCAGGTCGATCCGGCCGCGGCCGCCGTGGGCGAGGCGGACGCCCTCCAGGGTGAGGACGATGCGCCCGGCGGGGACGGCGGTGCGGGGCAGGTCGATCCGGATCTCGGCGTCGTCGCGGACGGCCTCCTCGGCGGTGGCCAGCCGCTCCTTGGCCTCGTTGAGGCGTTCGGTGTGCATGCCGCGCAGGCGGCCCGCGGTCTCCTCGCCCCTGCCCTGGAGCTTGTCGGCCAGCGCCTTGGGGTCGTTGCGGCGCACCGAGCGCTGCTTGCCGTAGGCGGCGGACTTGGCGAGCCGCTGGGTCGCCTCGACCAGATCCCGCTTCTGGCGCTTGACGTCGGCCTCGGCGTTGCGGACGAGGCGCTCGGCGGCCTCCTGCTCGGTCTCCAGCGCCTCCTGGTAGGCGCTGAAGTTGCCGCCGTACCACGTGACCTGGCCGTCCCGCAGGTCGGCGATCTGGTCGACCCGCTCCAGCAGCTCGCGGTCGTGGCTGACCAGCAGCAGCACGCCGGGGAAGGCGGCCACCGCGTCGTACAGCCGGGCCCGGGCCTGGACGTCGAGGTTGTTGGTGGGCTCGTCGAGCAGCAGGACGTCGGGGCGGCGCAGCAGCAGGGCGGCGAGGTGCAGCAGCACGGCCTGGCCGCCGGAGAGTTCGCCGGTGGTGCGGTCGAGGTCGAGCTCGGTGAGGCCGAGGCGGTCGAGGGTCGCGCGGGCGCGCTCCTCGACGTCCCAGTCATCGCCGACGGTGGTGAAGTGGCGTTCGTCCACGTCTCCGGACTCGATGGCGTGCAGGGCCTCGCGCCGGGCCCGGATGCCGAGCGTCTCGTCGACCCGCTGCCCGGCGACGACCGTCAGGTCCTGCGGCAGGTAGGCGAGTTCGCCCGCGACGCGGACGCTGCCCGCGGCGGGGGTGAGCTCGCCCGCGATCAGCCGCAGCAGCGTGGACTTGCCCGCGCCGTTGAGGCCGACCAGCCCGGTCCGCCCCGGGCCGACGGCGAGGTGGAAACCGCTCAGCACGGGGCGGCCGTCGGGCCACTCGAAGCCGAGGTCGGTGCAGAGGATCGAGGTGGTGGGTTGCGCCATGAGGGCCTCCTGGAGGTTGCCGCGTAGGGAAGGGGAGCAACACGGGAGACACCGGGGACGCGGGAGCGCGGAAGCACAGGAGCACGGGGCCGTCGCGGGGAAACGGAAAACCCGCACGGGAGCCGTGATCGCTGCCCTGCCGAGGTCGCACTCGCGCCCGCACGCTCAACGGACCCGGAAAGGACACGGGTGTGGCGTGGCGCGGTGTCTCATGACCTCAGACGAGCAACGGCCTTCTCCAGACGTGCGGGAATGCGACGTCTTCGAGGGTACGCAACCCCTCGCACCTCCGGCAACGGAATTAGGTCCCGACCCCGGACCACGCCTCCCGGCCCGCTGTCAGTGGCCCCGGGCACACTCGGCGCCGTGGACGAGGACGAGTTCTGGCACCTGCTGGAGGAGTGCCGCCCGCCCGGCGCGGACCCGGACGCGGAGCGCCTGGCCGCCGCACTGGAGGAGCGCCTGTCGGCCGGGCCGGTCGCCACCGTGGTCCGCTTCGCCGAGCGGCTGTCGACGGCGCTGTACCGGCTGGACCGCCGCGAGCTGGGCGAGGGGCTGGGCGGCGACGCCTTCCTCTACGCCCGCGCGGCGGTGGTCGCCGACGGCCGCGCCGCGTACCGGGCGGTGCTGGCCGACCCGCGCCGCTTCGCGCCGTACGCCGAGGGGTTCGTCTGGGCCGAGCCGCTGCTGTACGTCCCGGACCGGGCGTACCGGCGGCTGACCGGCGAGGAGTGGCAGCGCGCGACGGCGCACGGCTACGAGTCGTACTCCAACGCCGGGGGCTGGGCCCGCTAGGTCCTGTCCGGCCGCCCGGCCGGGGCGGTCCGGGGCGCCGCCTAGAATCGTCCCCATCATGACTGCCACTCTCGTCGTCAAGGACCTCGCCGCCGGCCACGGCGAGCGCACGCTGTTCTCCGGGCTGGACCTGGTCGTCGCCCCCGGGGACGTGATCGGCCTGGTCGGGGTGAACGGCGCGGGGAAGTCGACCCTGCTGCGCCTGCTCGCCGGGCTGGACGCCCCGGAGGGCGGCAGCCTGAAGCTCAGCCCGCCGACCGCGAACGTCGGCCACCTGCCGCAGGAGCCGGAGCGCCGGGAGGGCGAGTCGGTGCGCGACTTCCTGGCCCGCCGCACCGGCGTCGCGGCGGCGCAGGCGGCGCTGGACGAGGCCACCGAGGGCCTGGTGGAGGGCCGCCCGGGCGCGGACGACGCGTACGCGGAGAGCCTGGACCGCTGGCTGGAGCTGGGCGGCGCGGACCTGGAGGAGCGGGCCGAGGAGGTCGCCGGCTCGCTGGGCCTGAAGGTCTCGCTGGACGTGCCGATGACGGCGCTGTCCGGCGGCCAGGCGGCCCGCGCGGGTCTGGCCTCGCTGCTGCTGTCGCGCTACGACGTGTTCCTGCTGGACGAACCCACCAACGACCTGGACCTGGACGGCCTGGAGCGGCTGGAGGCGTTCGTGAAGGGCCTGCGCGCGGGCACCGTGCTGATCAGCCACGACCGCGAGTTCCTGGCCCGCACCGTCACCCGCGTCCTGGAACTCGACCTGCACCAAGGGCAGGTGAACCTGTACGGCGGCGGTTACGAGGCGTACCTGGAGGAGCGGGCGATCTCCCGGCGGCACGCCCGCGAGCAGTACGAGGAGTTCGCGGACACCAGGGCGGGCCTGGAGGCCCGGGCCCAGATGCAGCGCAACTGGATGGAGCACGGCGTCCGCAACGCCCGGCGCAAGGGCGGCGACAACGACAAGAAGGCCCGGGCGCAGCGCGCCGAGTCGACCGAGAAGCAGGCCGCGAAGGCCCGGCAGACCCAGCGGATGATCGAGCGCCTGGACGTGGTGGAGGAGCCCCGCAAGGAGTGGGAGCTGCGGATGGAGATCGCCGCCGCGCCGCGCTCCGGCTCGGTCGTGGCGACGCTGCGCCAGGCCGCCGTCAAGCGCGGGGATTTCGCGTTCGGCCCGGTGGACCTGCAGGTCGACTGGGCGGACCGGGTGGCGATCACCGGTGCCAACGGCGCGGGCAAGTCGACGCTGCTGGCGGCGCTGCTGGGACGGCTGGAGCTGGACTCGGGCTCCGCGGCGCTGGGTTCGGGCGTGCGGATCGGCGAGGTGGAGCAGGCCCGCGGGCACCTGTTCGGCGGCGACGCCGGGCGCCCGCTGCTGGAGGCGTTCGCGGCCGCCGTGCCGGAGCTGAACCCGGAGGACGTGCGGACCCTGCTGGCGAAGTTCGGCCTGAAGGCGGTGCACGTGATGCGCCCCGCCGGGACGCTCTCCCCGGGCGAGCGGACCAGGGCGGCGCTGGCGCTGCTGCAGGCCCGCGGGGTGAACCTGCTGGTGCTGGACGAGCCGACCAACCACCTGGACCTGCCCGCGATCGAGCAGTTGGAGTCGGCGCTGGCCTCGTACACCGGCACCCTGCTGCTGGTCACCCACGACCGGCGGATGCTGGAGGCCGTGCAGGTGAACCGGCGCCTGGTGGTCGCGGACGGGAAGGTCACCGAGGCCTGAGGGCCCGGCACCCGCCGGTGGCCGCGGCCGGCCGCCGCACTTGCCGGTATTCGCCGACCGCGCCCCGGCCCCTTCCGCCGGGGCGCGCGGCGTGCTGGGGTGGCGCGCATGGCTGACCGTGACCCCTCCCGCGCGCCGTCCGACCCGACGCCGCCGCCGCTCCGCCCGGCGCCGTCCCACCCGACGACGCCGCTGCACCCGATGAGCGTCCCCGCCCACGAGGCGGCCGACCGCTGCCGGGGCTTCTACCAGGTGATGGACCGGCGCCGCACCGTGCGCGACTACTCGACCCGGCCGCTGCCCGAGGGCGTGCTGGAGTGGGCGGTGCGGACGGCGGCGACCGCGCCCAGCGGCGCGCACGTGCAGCCGTGGCGGTTCGTGGTGGTCACCGACCCGGAGCGCAAGCGGCGGCTGCGGGAGGCCGCGGAGGCGGAGGAGCGGGAGTTCTACGCGCACCGGGCGTCCGAGGAGTGGCTGGCGGCGCTGGCCCCGATCGGCACCGACTGGCACAAGCCGTTCCTGGAGGACGCGCCCGCGGTGATCGTGGTGTTCGAGGTGCACAAGGGCCCGAACTCGCCCCGGCCCTACTACACCAAGGAGTCGGTCGGCATCGCGGTCGGCTTCCTGCTGTCCGCCCTGCACCAGGCGGGCCTGGCCACGCTGACCCACACCCCCAGCCCGATGCGCTTCCTGAACGAGGTCTGCGACCGCCCGCCGGAGGAGCGCGCCGCGTACGTCATCCCGGTCGGCTACCCCGCCGAGGACGCCCGGGTGCCGGACCTGGTCCGCAAGCCGCTGGACGAGGTGCTGGTGCGGCTGTGACCTGCGGCGGGACGACGGCCCGCGGCGGGCGGCAGGCAAGGGTGGCGGAGCGGATATCCGCTGGTCGGGGCGGTCGTGCATGACGCATACTCCGTCCATGAGTCACTCCACCGACGCACCTGACGACACCGTGCGACCGATCACCGCGGGCCGCCCGCCCGAGCTGCTGCCCCTCGGCGGCGGAGCACACCTGCGCCGCCGCCGCCTGGCGGACGCGGCAGCGCTGAACGCCGCGGTGATCGACAACCTCGACCACCTGCGTCCGTGGATGCCCTGGGCCCGGCACGCGCCGACGCCGGCGGAGAGCGAGCAGCTCTCGGTGGCGGGCGAGAAGGTCTGGGACGAGGGCACCGACTTCATGTACCTGCTCGGCCTGGACGCCGACCCGGCCGCGGTCATCGGCGGCTTCGGCCTGCACGGCCGGATCGGCCCCGGCGCGCTGGAGATCGGCTACTGGGTGCACCGCGAGCACACCGGCCGCGGCCTGGCCACCGCGGCCGCCCGCGCCCTCACCGACGCGGCGCTGGCGCTGCCCGGGATCACCCGCACCGAGATTCACTGCGACGAGTCGAACGCCGCCAGCGCCGCCGTCCCCCGCAAGCTCGGCTACGTCCTGGACCGGATCGACGAGGAGGCCCCGACCGCCCCCGCCGAGACCGGCCGCAAGATGATCTGGCTGCACCGCGGCTGACCGCCCGCACGCGACGCCTCACGAAGGGGACGGCCCGCCGGCCGTCCCCTTCGGCCGTCTAGCGAGCCGTTCAGCGGGCCGTCCAGCGGGCCGCGAGCCGTCCAGCGGGCCGTTCAGCGGCGGGCGACCCGCTCGACCAGGGTCTGCCAGCCGTCCGCGAGCAGGGTGCCCAGGTCGTTCCGGCCGCACCCGGCGGACTCGCTCTCGGGGGACTGGTCGGCGACCAGGAAGAGCAGCGGGGGACCCTCCAGGGCGCTGGCGAGCTGGAGCGAGAGGGTGTCCGGGTCGGGGAGGTCCAGGGCGGCCTGGCCCAGCAGCATCCGGATGTGCGGGCGGGAGAAGTTCGGGCCGACCGCGGGCGGGACGGGCCCCTTGCGCTCGAACGCGGCGCGGGCGATCTCGTGGCGCTCCAGCAGGAAGCGGGTGCGGGCGCGCCCGTAGGCGATCAGCCGGTCGATCGGGTCGGCGCCGGGCCCGAGCGGGGGCGGGCCGGACAGCACCTGGCACTGGAAGCGCTGCTCCTCGGCGTCGAGCAGGGCTCGGAAGATCCCGGCCCGGGTGCCGAAGCGGCGGAACACGGTGCCCTTGCCCAGCCCGGCGCGTTCGGCCAGCCCGTCCATGGTCACGTGGTCCGCCCCGAGCTCGGCGATCATCGCGCGGGCGGTGCAGAGCAGCACCTCGCGGTTGCGGGCGGCGTCCGCGCGCTCGGTGGGGGGCGGGCCGAAGGGGACCAGGGGGCTGTCCATGGCCACAATTTACCCGGCGACAGAAACGGGGTAAAGTCCGTTTACGTCGAGTGCGGCGCCTCCCCGGCCCGCACCCCCGCTTCGCCGTGCCCACCCGCGCCCGCCACTCCCCGGCGGGGCGCGAACCGAGGAGTCACTGTCATGAACCTGTTCCGCCTGGACGCCAGCATCATGCCCGGCGCCTCCACCAGCGCCGAGCTCGCCAACGCCGCCGAGGCCGAGTGGACCGCCGCCCACCCCGAGGGCACCGTCACCCGCCGCAACCTGGGCACCGACCCGCTGCCCGGCGACGTGTGGGCCACCGCCGCCCTGGCCGGCTTCACCCCCGAGGACCAGCGCACCCCCGAGCAGCAGGAGGCCGCCGCCCTCGGCGCCTCCCTCGCCGAGGAGCTGCGCGCCGCCGACGCCGCGATCATCGCCGTCCCGCTCTACAACTGGGGCGTCTCCCAGCACTTCAAGACCTGGGTCGACCTGGTCATCGCGGGCGCCGGCCCGACCGCCGAGCTGCTCAAGGGCAAGCCGGTCGTCCTGGTCACCTCCCTCGGCGGCGGCTTCGCCCCCGGCACCCCCCGCGAGGGCTGGGACCACTCCACCCCGTACGTCGAGCGCATCCTGCGCGACGTCTGGGGCGCCGACCTCACCACCATCCGCCGCGAGCTGACCCTCGCCGCCGTCAACCCGGCGATGGAGAGCCTGCGCGACCTCGCCGCCGAGTACCACGCCCAGGCCCTGGAGGCCGCCACCGCCGCGGGCAAGGCGCTCGTCCGCGCCTGAACCCCCGCACCGCGCGCACCCGGGAGGGCCCCCTTCCCGGGTGCGCCGGTGCGCGGCCGGGCCGTCCCGGCCGCCGCTGTGAGACGGCCTATCATCTCGGCATGCCCTCAGCCGAGTTGGTCCGCATCGTCTCCCGCTCCTCGCCCATGGCGCTCGCCCAGGTGGAACGCGTCCGCGCCGAACTGGCCGCGCTCCACCCGGGCATCCGGACGGAGGTGGTGCCCGTCACCACCTCCGGCGACCGCTGGACGGGCGACCTGGCCGCCCTCGGTGGGAAGGGCGCCTTCACCAAGGAGGTCGACCAGGCCCTGCTCGACGGTGCGGCCGACCTGGCGGTGCACTGCCTCAAGGACGTCCCCGCCGACCGCCCGCTACCGGCCGGCACCACCTTCGCCGCCCACCTGCGGCGCGACGACATCCGCGACGCCCTGGTCCACCCCGGCGGCCTGACCCTCGACCAGCTCCCGCCCGGCAGCCGGATCGGCACCTCCTCCGTCCGCCGGATCGCCCAACTCGCCGTCTCCCACCCGCACCTGGAGACCGTGCCGATCCGCGGCAACGCCAACAGCCGCCTCGCCAAACTGGCGGCCGGCGAGGCCGACGCCCTGCTGCTGGCCGTCTCCGGCCTGGAACGGATCGGCGCCACCGACCGGATCAGCGAGATCCTCACCGTCGAGGCGATGTGCCCCCCGATCGGCGCCGGAATCCTCGCCCTGCAGTGCCGCGAGGACGACACCCGCACCATCGACACCGTCTCCGCCCTCGGCCACCACGACACCTGGCGCGAAGCCGCCGCCGAGCGGATGTTCCTCCACGTCCTGCAGGGCCACTGCAACTCCCCCATCGCCGGCTACGCCAAGGCCGAACCCGACGGCACCCTCTCCCTGCGCGGCCACGTCTTCACCCCCGACGGCAAGCGCATCCTGAAGGCCCACGAATGGGCCGGCCCGCTCTCCCCCGAAGACCTCGGCACCTCCGTCGCCCTCACCCTCAAGCGCGCCGGTGCCGCCGAACTCATCGCCGCCATCCCGCACTGACCCCCCGCCGAGCGCCCCTCCGCGCCCCGTACGCCCAGCGGCGCGAGCAGTTCCAAGGCCGAGCGGAGGTGGCCCGTGCGGCCCCGGCCCGGGCCGCACGGGCGGTCAGGGGGTGCTGTCCGCCGGAACCCCGGCGGGGGCGGTGCGCAGGACGCCCGCGCTGGCGGCGGTGGCGGCGCAGAGCAGGGTGAGCAGGAGGAAGGCGTGGTTGAGGGCGGTGAGGTGGGTGAGCCAGCCGATGACGGCGGGCCCGGCGAGCATGCCGAGGTAGCCGAGTCCGGCGACCCGGGAGACGTTGGCGCCCGCGGCGGCGGGGTCGGCGTGGCCCGCGGCGCTGAGGAGTTGCGGGACGCAGCCGGAGAGGCCGAGGCCGAACAGCGCCCAGCCGAGGAAGGCGGCCCACGTCCAGGGGGTGAGGGCAGCGACGGTGATGCCGAGGGCGGCGGTGGCCGCGCCGTGACGCAGGACGGCCGTCGAGCCGTGGCGGGTGGCGATCCGGTCGGCGAGCAGGCGTCCGGTGGTCATGGCGGCGGCGAAGGCGCCGTACGCGAAGGCGGCGGTGGAGGCGGGCGCGCCGAGGACGTCCTTGAGGTGCAGGGCGCTCCAGTCGTTGGCGGCGCCCTCGGCGAGCATGACCATCAGCGCCAGGACGGCGAGCATCCGGATCCGGCGGCGCACCTCACCGCCCTCGGCGGTCGACGCGTCCGCGGCATCGGAGGCGGCATCGGAGGCGGCATCGGGGGCGGGGCCCGCGGGCAGCAGGCCGCGCGCGGCGAGCAGGGCGGTGGCGAGGCCGAGCGCGCCGAGCAGGGCGAGGGTGGCGACCGGGCCGAGGCCGGTCGCGGTGGCCGCGGCGGCGGCACCGGCGGCGAGCACGCCGCCGATCGAGAAGGTGGCGTGGAAGCCGGACATGACGGGCCGCCCGTAGGCCTGCTCGACGTGGACGGCGTGGGCGTTCATGCTCACGTCCAGGCAGCCGTTGGCGAAGCCGAAGACCAGCAGCGCGGCCGCCAGCGTCCACGGGTTCGGGGCGAGGCCGGGCAGCACCAGGGAGGCGGCGCACAGGGCGCCGGAGGCGGGGACGGCGGTGCGGGCGCCGAGGCGGTCGGTGAGGGGCCCGGCGGCCCGCATGCCCGCGAAGGCGCCGAGGCCGAGCAGGACGAGCAGGCCGCCGAGGGCGGCGTGGCCGATGCCGACCCGGGCTTCGACCGCGGGGATGTGCACGACCCAGGCGCCCATCAGGGTGCCGCACAGGACGAAGTAGACGTAGGTCGCCGCTCGGGCGGCCCGGAGCGAGCGTTCCATGCCGTCGACCATAACGAACATTCTTTGTGTTCGAAAGCCTGAGATCGAACAGCTTGTCTGTTCGTTAAGGGATGCGGTTCAATGCCGGTATGAACACCGCGGAGCGCCACACCCTGATCGCCCAGGCCGTCCGGGACGCGGGCAGCGCCACCGTCCAGGAACTCGCCGCGCTCACCGGCGCCTCCGAGATGACCGTCCGGCGCGACCTCGACGCGCTGGCCGCCCAGGGCGCCCTGGAGCGCTTCCGCGGCGGCGCCCGCACCCTGCTGCTGCGCGGCGAGGAGCCGCCGTTCGCGCTGCGCGCCCGCGAGGCCGTCGAGGCCAAGCAGCGGATCGCCGCCGGGGTCTGCGCGCTGATCGCGGACGGGGAGACCGTGCTGCTCGACAGCGGCACCACCTGCCTGGAGGTCGCCCGGCTGCTGCGCGAGCGCCCCGTCACCGTGATGCCGATGTCGCTGCCCGCGGTGCACGTCCTCGGCGACGCCCCCGGACCGGCCACCCTGCTCGTCCCCGGCGGCCGCCCCCGTCCCGTCGAGGGCGCCCTGACCGGCCCGCTGGCCCTCGCCTCGATCAACGCGCTGCGCTTCGACACCGCCGTGCTCGGCTGCTGCGCGCTCAGCGCCGCCGACGGACTGACCGCCTACGACCTCGACGACGCCA
Organism: Kitasatospora sp. NPDC001540; assembly: GCF_042894345.1. Taxonomy (NCBI): domain Bacteria; kingdom Bacillati; phylum Actinomycetota; class Actinomycetes; order Kitasatosporales; family Streptomycetaceae; genus Kitasatospora; species Kitasatospora sp. NPDC001540. The sequence continues at coordinate 608,549 of NZ_JBIAVO010000001.1, read as the reverse complement.
CCGTGAAGAAGGCGATGATCGCCGCCGCCCGCCGCACCCTGGTGGTCGCCGACGGCGGCAAGCTCGGCCGCACCGCCTTCGCCCGCGTCGCCCCCGCCGCGAGCCTGCACACCCTCGTCACCGACGCCGACGCCCCCGCCGACGAGCTCGCCGCCTTCACGGCCGCCGGAACCACCGTCGTCCGGGCCTGAACTCCCGCCCCGCGCCCCGGCGGCACCAGTGCTGCCGGCGAAGGGAGCCTTAAGGGCGGCTCAAGTGGCCGGGGAACGCTTGACGCTCCTGCCCGGCCGGGGCATTTTGAGTGCACGGAACGGTCCGGCCGCTCCGCGCAGGATGCACCGAATCCGCCTTCCGGGGCGGCAGTTGAGAGAACGACCCCCACACACCCGGCCCGGCCGTCGCGCTCCCCCACAGTCAGTAGGCGCGATCGGCCGGGCCGGTCGGCACCCCGGGCCCGGACGGCCGGGCCGGGGTGGTGGCGGTCCGTCAGGAACCGGCCTGGGCGCTCTTCATGATCTCCGCGAAGTCGACGGTGTCGCTCGCGCTCGGGGCGCTGGTGGTGACCGAGGAGCCGTAGTCGGTGTAGAGCGCGGTGGAGACGACCTTGCCGACCTTGCTGTCGAAGGCCTCGACCTTCTTGACCAGCAGGTTGTCGGTGCTGATCCAGAGCTCGATGTGCTCGGTGGTGATGCCGGACGCGGTGAACTGCTCCTGCAGGGCGTCGGTCTGCTCCTGGGTGAGGCCCTTGCTCCCGGCCTGGGCGAGGTCGGCCGCGGCGAGGTCGCCCTCGTACTTGGTGGCCTTGACGCCGCCCACGGTCTCGGTGCCGGTCTTCTCGACCTTGCCGGAGGCGATCAGGGCCCGCACCGAGGTGATCGGGTCGGCGTTCTGCAGCTGGTTCTTGAGGCTGTCGCCGGCCGCGCCCATCAGCTTGGCGAGGTCCGCGTAGCCGTACTTGATCCAGTGGGCGCCGCCGAGCTGGGCGGCCATGCCCTCGCCCATGTTGATGTACATCGCGTCGCTGAGGTAGCGGGCGGTGATGCTGCCGTCGCCGCCGGCCTTGGTGACGGACTCGGCCATCGCGCCGCCGAGGTTGCCGCTCACCTCGCCCTGGAGGCCGTTCGCCCAGGAGATGGCGCCCTTCATCGTGGTCTTCGAGGCGCCCATCTCGGTGACGGCCTCGACCTTGGCGGACTTGGCGGCGCTGGTCTTCTCCCCCACCAGCTTGAGCAGCGCGGCCGGTTCGAGGGCGGCGGCCTGGGCGTCGGGCGCGGCGTTGCCGCCGCCGGTGCCGCCGGTGCTGGACGACGCGTGGGAGTCGTCACCGCCCTTGCTGGCGCAGCCCGTCGCGGTCAGGGCGAGCACGACGGCGGTCGCGGCGAGGAAGGTACGTCCGGTCTTGCGCATGTGGTTCTTCTCCCCCTGGGAAACGTCCCGGTGCGGTGTCTCCGCCGCCGGGTGGTGCCGGGGCCGGTGATCTCCCGGGCCCGGACGATCTGGTCGGGTCTGGTCTGGTCGGGTCTGGTCTGGTCGTCTCGGTCGGCGGGCGAGGGGGCGTTCCGGCGGTGCGACCCGGGCGGTGCGCCGGTTGACCCCTCTCGTACCGTTCTCATGCTTCTTTCATACTTCGTGCCGGACTCTAGCCGATGCCCGCGACAGCCGGGCAACGGAACGACCCCGGTTCGGTGCCAACCCGTCGACAACGACCGGAAGCCGTCCGCACCGGACCGGAAGTCCGCGGAATTCCGGTTGCCGCGCCGACGAGAATGACCGGTATGCCGCACGTCGACACCGCCGCCCTGCTCGCCGCCATGGACGCCCTCCCGCTCCGCGAGCGCGAGGTGCTGTTCGCCCGCGCCGTCCGTACCGCCCACGCCGCCGCGCCCGCCGAAGTGGACGCGCTGATCGGCGAGTTGGCCGGCCGCGGCCGGTACGGGCGGCGGCTGGCCGCGTTCGCCGCGGTGCTCACCGCCCGGGCCGACCTGCTCGGCGGCCTGCTGACCGACCCGGACCGGGTGGTGCGCGGCCGGGCGGTCGACGCGCTGCGCACCGTACCGGAGTTGGCGTCGGCCGTGCCGGACGCCTACCGGCGGGCGCCGCACGCCGTCCGGCAGGAGCTGCGCGCGGCGGTGGCGCGCGGGCGGTGCGCACCACTCGCCGCCCGGCTGCTGCCGGTGGCCCGCGCGCACGGCGGCGAGGCGGAGGCGGCGGCGCTGCTTCCGGCCTGCCCGCCCGAGGTGGTGGCCGCCGAGCTGCCGGGCCTGACCATGACGTGGGACGCCTGGTGGGCCCTCGGCTCCCGGCACCCCGACGCGGTGCTGGACCACGTCGAACGCGAACTCGCCGCCCGCCCGGCCGGTGCGGCCGCCGACCGGTGGAACGCGTTCGACCTCCCCCTGGCGCCCGTGCTGCCGCTGCGCCCGGCCCGGGTGCTCGACCTGCTGGAGCGCCACCCGGGCCGGAGCGCACCGCCGTGGGCCCTGGAGGGCTTCGGCCACCTGCTGGCCGTCGACGCCGAGCGCGCCACCGCCTGGCTGGCCGCCCCCGAGCGGCCGCTCACCCGCTGGGAGCAGGCGCCCAGCCGCACCGCGCTCGACCGGCTCGTCCGGGCCGACCCGCCGTCGCTGCCCGCCCTGGGCCGCCGCTGGCTCCCGGAGCCGCGCCTGTTCGCCCCGCTGCTGCGGGCCGTCCCGCCCGCGCGGCGCCCCGCGTTCCTGGACGCCGCCGCCGACGGGCAGCCGCTGGACGCCGCCCGGCTGACCGAGCCGGTGCTGCGGCTGCTGCCGGGCGAGCGCCGCTGGCGGGAGGCCCGCAGGCTGCGCGCCGAGCAGGCGGCCAAGGGGCGCTCCGGGCACCAACTGCTGTGGCTGACCGCCCTGGTGGAGCCCGAGGAGGCGCGGGCCGAGCTGCTGGGGCGCACCCGGCTGCCGCAGGCCGCCGACCGCGCCGAGGCCTGGCGGCGCCTGGTGCAGGCGGCCGCCGCCGACCGGCGCCCGGCGGCCCCCGCCGTCCTGCTGGCCGACCTCGGCCGCCTGCGCAACGAGCAGGACCCGGTCCGGCAGGCCGCGCTGACCGCGCTCGCCGCCTTCCCCGCCCACCGCTTCACCGACGCGCATGCCGAGGCGCTCACCGCGTCGGCCGTCGCCGCGCTCGACGCCCGCGACTGCTCGCCGGGCACCCGCGACGCCCTGGCCGCGCTGGCCGTGGCCGTCCTGGCCGCCGGGGCCGGGCCCGCGCTGACCGCGTTCGCCTGCTCGACGGTCGGCCGACTCGCCGACCGGGCGGGCGAGTTCGCGCTGCCCGGCCGGATCGGACGCCTGCGCCCCGACCGGCAGCGGCAGGTACTGGAGGCGCTGCGCCCCCGACTCGACGCGGAACGCCGAACCGGCGGCGCCGCGCTGCTGTTCGCCCTGGTCCGTGCCCTGGGCGAACGGGCCGGGCAGTTGCCGGAACTCGACGAACGCCTGGCCGAGGCCGCCCGCGACCCCCGGGAGCGGACCGCCGCCGAGGCCCTGGAGCTGTGGCTGCGGCCGCGCGCCGGGCGCACCGCGAAGGTGCTGGCGGCGCTCGCCCACGACCCGTCCGCCGTGTTCTGCGCCCCCGTGCTGCGGCACGCCGCCCTGGCCCGCACCGACCTGCTGGACCGGGCGCTGGCCGAACGGCCGCCCACCGGAAGGTTCCTGCACCCCGGCGACCCGCGCCCGCTGCCGCCCGCCCACGACCCCGCCCGCTGGACGCCCCGCCAGGTGGAGCGGGCCGCCGCGCTGTGCGCGCGGGCCGCCGCCGACCCCGGGCTGACCGACGAGCAGCGGGCCGCCGCGGTCGCACGGGCCGCCCTGCTGCTCGAACCCGGCGCCGCCGTGGTGCGCCGCCACCTCGACGACCCGCGGCCGCTGCTCGCCGACACCGCGCTGGCCGCGCTGGCCCGGACGTCCGACCCGGCCGCCGCCCTGCCCGAGCTGCTGGCGCACGCCGGGGACGACCGGGCGAAGGTCGCGGTGCGCGCCGCCGGGCGGGCCGCCCGGCGCACCGACCCGGAGCAACTCGCCGTGGTGCTGGGCGAGTTGGCCGTCCGCACCGAGGGCACCAAGGTCACCGCCCGCAAGGAGGCCGTCCGGCTGGCCGCGGCGCTGCTGCCGCCCGCCCGGGCCGCCGAGGTGCTGGCCGCCGCCTTCCACGCGCCCGGGCAGCACCCCGACGTCCGGGCCGCCGCGACCGCCCACTGCCAGGGCCTGCTGGACGCCGAACCGCTCTGGACGCTGCTCGCCGAAGCCGCCGCCGCGCCCAAACCGCCCCTGCGCCGGGCCGTCGCCGGGCAGCCGCCGCACCTGCTGCCGGAGCGCCACCGGGCCCGCTACGCCCGGCTGGTGGCCGCGGTCGCCGCCGGGACGGACGCCGACCCGGAGGCCGCCCGGACGGCGCTCAAGGCACTGCCCGAGTGGGCCCGGTACGCGCCGGAGGTCGCCGAGGTGCTGCCCGCCGCGGCCACCGACCTCGACGACCGCACCACCTGGCGGACCGCCTCGCTCGCCCTGCGCGCCCTGGCCGTCTCCGAGCTGCCCCACCCGACCGGCGGCGCCGCGCCCGGCAGCCCGCTCCACCGGGCGCTGGCCGCCCTGCTGGCCGCCGGGCCCGACAGCGCGCCGCCCTCGGTGGCCCGCGACCAGCCGGTCCGGCAGCGGATCGAGTCGCTGACCGCCGTCCCGGCCGTCCTGCGCCACCGGGAGGTCAGGCTCGCGCTGGCCGAACAGCTGCGCCCGCACGAGGAGTTGCTCGACCTGCGGGCGACCCTGCTGGCCCGGGTCGCGGACCCGGCCGCGCCCGGCTTCGGGGCCGACATCGCCCGGCTGGCCGGGGCGCTCGCCGACCACCCGGTGTCGGCGGCCCGGCTGGCCGCCCGACTGGCCGGGGCCGTCGCGGGCACCTCCGCGCTGCCGACCGCCGCCGACACCGCCGCCCCCGACGCGCTGCTGGCCCTGCTGCCCGGCCGCGGCCCCGCCCTCGGCCTGTTCGCCACCGCCCTCGCCGAGCAGCTCGGCACCCGCTGCGCCTGGACCGGCCGCTGGCTGCCGCTGCTGGCGGCGCTGCGCGCCCACCCCGACGCCGAAGTCCGCGCCGCGGCCCGGGCGGTGGTCGTCGTGCCGGAGTGAAATCCACCTGACGCGCGATCAGGTGAACTCAGCGGGACCCGAGTTGACAGCAGGCCACGGGAAGGTGAGGTTTCGTCCGCTTCGTTGACCGTCCGGGCCCGTCCGGGACCGGACGGGACTACGATCGATCGATGACGGACACCACACGCAGAGCGAGCGACAGCACCGAACTGGCGGCCCGGTACCCGGCCCTGCACGCGCCGCAGCGCTGGGAGTGGGGCGGCATCGACGCCCAGTTCAGCACCGAGCCGCCACCCGACGAACTGGTCACCAACATCCACCTGGTCGGCTTCGCCGAGGGCCGCGTCGTCCTGTGCCGGGACGTCCGCGGCCACTGGTTCCTCCCCGGCGGCACCCGCGAGGCCGCCGAGAGCATCGAGTCCTGCCTGGAGCGCGAACTGCGCGAGGAGGCCGGCGCCCGCCTGCTCTCCCCGCCCACCTGGATCGGCCACCACCTCGCCGTCTCCGAGGGCCCCACCCCCTACCGCCCCTGGCAGCCCCACCCCGTCAAGGCCTGGCTCTGGGGCTGGGCCGACGTCCTGGTCGACTCCGCCCCCACCAACCCCGCCGACGGCGAACAGGTCGTCGAAGTCCGCCCCGTCCCCCCCGAGGAGGCCCGACGCCTGCTCGCCCGCCACCGCGAACCCTGGTGGCCCGAACTCGTCGCCCTGGCCGTGGAGTCCCGCACCGGCTGAGGGGCGGCCCGGCCCGGCCGCCCCTCGGGGCGCGCTACTTGCCCAGGCCCGCGCGGCGGAGGGCGTCGGCCATGGCGGAGTTGGCGGGGGCCGCCGGGGGGTTGGGGCTGGGGCGGCGGTCCTGGCGCGGGGGGCGGGGGTCGCGGCGGGGGGAGCGCTCACCGCGGTTGCCGCCGCCGGGGGCGGGGGCGGTGTCGTCGTCGAGGCGCAGGGTGAGGCCGATCCGCTTGCGCTGGACGTCGACGGTGGTGACCTTGGCGCGGACGATGTCGCCGGGCTTGACCACCTCGCGCGGGTCCTTGACGAAGTTCCTCGACAGCGCGGAGACGTGCACCAGGCCGTCCTGGTGGACGCCGATGTCGACGAAGGCGCCGAACGCGGCGACGTTGGTGACCACGCCCTCCAGGACCATGCCGACCTCCAGGTCGGAGATCTTCTCGACGCCGTCCTTGAAGGTGGCGGTCTGGAAGGCGGGGCGCGGGTCGCGGCCGGGCTTGTCGAGCTCGCCGAGGATGTCGGTGACGGTCGGCACGCCGAAGGTGTCGTCGGCGAAGTCGCCGGGCCGCAGCGAGCGCAGCACCGGGCCGTTGCCGATCAGCTCGCGCAGCTGCCCGCCGGTGGCGGCGAGGATCCGGCGGACCACGGGGTACGCCTCGGGGTGGACGGCCGAGGCGTCCAGCGGGTCGTCGCCGTCGGGGATGCGCAGGAAGCCCGCGCACTGCTCGAAGGCCTTGGGGCCGAGCCGGGCGACGTCCTTGAGCGCCTTGCGGGTGCGGAACGGGCCGTTGGCGTCGCGGTGGGCGACGATGTTGTCGGCGAGGGTGCCGGTGATGCCGGAGACCCGGGTGAGCAGCGGCGCGGAGGCGGTGTTGACGTCGACGCCGACGGCGTTGACGCAGTCCTCGACCACGGCGTCCAGCGAGCGGGAGAGCTTGAGCTCGCTCAGGTCGTGCTGGTACTGGCCGACGCCGATCGACTTGGGGTCGATCTTGACGAGTTCGGCCAGCGGGTCCTGCAGGCGGCGGGCGATGGAGACGGCGCCGCGGATCGACACGTCGAGGCCGGGCAGCTCCTGGGCGGCGAACGCGGAGGCGGAGTAGACGGAGGCGCCGGCCTCGCTGACCATCACCTTGGTGAGGCCGAGCTCGGGGTGGCGCTTGATCAGGTCGGCGGCGAGCCGGTCGGTCTCCCGGGAGGCGGTGCCGTTGCCGATCGCGACCAGGTCGACCTTGTGTTCACGAGCCAGCCGGGCCAGCGTGGCGAGCGCGGCGTCCCACTTGTTGGCGGGCTGGTGCGGGTAGATCGTCTCGTGCGCGACGACCTTGCCGGTGGCGTCGACCACGGCGACCTTGACGCCGGTGCGGAAGCCCGGGTCCAGGCCCATGGTGGCGCGCGTCCCCGCGGGGGCGGCCAGCAGCAGGTCGCGCAGGTTGGCGGCGAAGACCCGCACCGCCTCGTCCTCGGCCTCGGCGCGCAGCCGGGTGCGCAGGTCGATGCCGAGCCGGACCAGGACGCGGGTGCGCCAGGCCCAGCGGACGGTGTCGGTGAGCCACTTGTCGGCGGGGCGGCCGCGGTCGGCGATGCCGAAGCGGGCGGCGATCCGCTGCTCGTAGTCGCTCGCGCCGGGCAGGTCGGCCTCCTGCTCGCCGTCGTACGGGGAGAGTTCGAGGTCGAGGACCTCCTCCTTCTCGCCGCGCAGCATGGCCAGGATCCGGTGCGAGGGCAGCTTGGTGAAGGGCTCGGCGAAGTCGAAGTAGTCGGCGAACTTGGCGCCGTCCTGCTCCTTGCCCTCGCGGACCTTCGCGACCAGCCGCCCGCGCGTCCACATCCGCTCGCGCAGCGAGCCGACCAGGTCGGCGTCCTCGCCGAAGCGCTCGACCAGGATGGCGCGGGCGCCCTCCAGGGCGGCGGCGGCGTCGGCGACCTGCTCGTTCAGGTACGTCGCGGCGAGGGCGGCCGGGTCCTGCCGCGGGTCGGCGAGCAGGGTGTCGGCGAGCGGTTCGAGCCCGGCCTCGCGGGCGATCTGCGCCTTGGTGCGCCGCTTGGGCTTGTACGGGAGGTAGATGTCCTCCAGCCGGGCCTTGGAGTCGGCGGCGAGGATCTGCGCGCGCAGCGCGTCGTCCAGCTTGCCCTGGGCCTCGACGGACTCCAGGACGGCGGTGCGGCGCTCCTCCAGCTCGCGCAGGTACCGCAGCCGCTCCTCCAGGGTGCGCAGCTGGGTGTCGTCGAGGGCGCCGGTGGCCTCCTTGCGGTACCGGGCGATGAAGGGCACGGTCGCACCGCCGTCGAGCAGGCCGACGGCGGCCTGCACCTGGTTCTCGCGGACGCCGAGTTCTTCGGCGATCTTGCGTTCGACGGGCATGGTCACGGTGCCGGTCTCCCCTTCTGACGGTTGCGCGGTTCGCCCGTGCATTCTGGCAGGTCCGGCCGACAGCGGCCGGTGCTCCGGGTGGCGGCCGGGGCGTGGCGCGTTCCGGGGACGTCCGGGGACACGCGCGGGAGCGGGCGGAGGGCGTCCGATTCGTCTGATATGAGAGACGGACGACTGTCTGCAGGACAGCATCGGGACGGTCCCCGGGACGGTCCCCCGAGCGCACAGGAGGACATGGTGGCGCAGGCCCCCGCCCCGGCCGTCCGGACTCCCGCCCGACCGGTCCGCTGGACCCGCCCCGCCACCTGGCCCCGCGAGGTGCTCGCCCTGGCCGCGTACTGGATCGCCAGCCGGGTGCTGATGGTCGGCCTGATCCGCTCCGGCCGGACCGAGCCCGCCGTCGAGGTGCACTGGCTCTACCAGGGCTGGTACCGGATCCTGCGCACCGGCACCTTCCCGGTCGACGACGTCACCTGGCAGTACCCGCCGGGCGCCGCGCTGCCGATGCTGGCCCCGGGCCTGCTGCCGTTCCTGACGTACCTGCAGGCCTTCGTGCTGCTGGTGCTGCTGGCCGACGCCGCCGTGCAGGCCGCCCTGCTGGTGGCCGGGCGCGGGGCGGGGCGCTCCACGTGGGGGGCCTGGGGCTGGGCGCTGGCCCTGCCGCTGCTGCTCGGCCTGCCGTACGGCCGCTACGACCTGCCCGCCACCGCGCTCGCGGTCGGCGCGCTGCTGCTGCTCCCGAACCGGCCGAAGGCGGCCGGGGTGCTGGCCGGGATCGGCGCGATGGTCAAGGTGTGGCCCGCGCTGACGGTGCTGGGCACCCCGCGCGGACGCACCACCCGGCAGGCCTGGACCGCCGCCGCCGTCTCGGCGCTCGCCCTGCTGCTGGTCCTCGCCGCGCTCTTCGACCACGCCTTCGACTTCCTGCACGCCCAGCGCGGCCGCGGCGTGGAGATCGAGTCGCTGGGCGGCAGCGTCCTGCAGGTGGCCCGGCAGTTCGGCTGGTCCGGCCGGGTCGAGCAGCACTACGGCTCGATCGAGTTCCTCGGCCCGTACGTGCACCGGATCTCGCAGCTGTCGCTGCTGACCTCCTTCGCCGCGTTCGGCTGGCTGCTGCTGTGGCGCGTCCGGGCCCGGCGCTGGACGGCCGCCACCCCGTACGACGCGGCGCTCAGCGCGGTGCTGCTGTTCACCGTCACCAGCCGGGTGATCTCCCCGCAGTACCTGGTCTGGCTGATCGGCCTGGCCGCGGTCTGCCTGAGCGTGGAGTGCACCACCCAGCGGCCGGTGGCGTTCCTGCTGCTGCCCGCGATCGGCGTCACCACCGTCGACTACCCGCTGTTCTTCGAGTCGATGCAGGCCGGGGGCTGGTGGCCGACCGGCGTGATCCTGGTCCGCAACGGGCTGCTGCTGGCCGCCTCGGTCTGGTCGGCGGCCCGGCTGTGGCGGGCCACCGTCACCCGCGCGCCCGCGCCCCGCCCGGCCGCCGACTCCCCGGACGCGCCCGGCGACCCGCGGAGCGACGCGGACCCAGACCACGTCCCCGCGGCCTGAGCCCCGTCCGCCGACGCCCCGCCCGCTGACGCTCCGTCAGGGGACGTACACTCCCCCAATGGCCGACACCGCGCTGGACCGGCTCGCCGCCGGCAACTACCTGCTGATCACCAGCTACAAGAAGGACGGCAGCGCCGTCCCCACCCCCGTGTGGGTGGTCCGGGACGGCGACGCCCTCGGGGTGTGGACCGCCGCCGACTCCTGGAAGGTCAAGCGGATCCGGCGGCGCGGCGAGGTGCTGGTCGGCCCGTGCGACGTGCGCGGCAACCCGAGCGGGAAGTCGCTGCCCGCCACCGCCGAGATCGCGGACGCGGCCACCACCGAGCGCTACCGGCAGCTGATCGCCCGCAAGTACGGGCTGGTCGGGCGGCTCACCCTGCTCGGCAGCCGGCTGCGCCGCGGGAAGGGCGGCACGGTCGGCATCACCGTCCGGCTCGACCCGCGGCCGGGGGCGGAGTGAGCCCGGCTCAGCCCTCGTAGGGCAGCAGTTCCGGGCGCTTGGCCGGGCGGCCGTCGCCGGAGGAGCGCCCGCGCAGGCGGCGGCCGATCCACGGGCCGACGTGGGTGCCCAGCCAGCGCAGGTCGGCGCGGGCCTTCTCGCCGCGGGTCCGGGGGTCCGGCGCGGCCAGCGGCGCCCGCCAGTCCTCGGCGGACGGGCGGCCGAGCGCCTCCAGCACCGCCAGCGCGACCCGGCGGTGGCCCTCCGGGGAGAGGTGCAGCCGGTCCTCCGCCCAGAGCCTGCGGTCGTCGAACACCGGCGCGGAGAACAGGTCGACCAGCACCGCCCGGCCCGGGTGCTCGCGCACCACGCCCTCCACGAAGGCCTTCATCCGCAGGATGGCGGGCAGCAGGCGGCTGCTGCCCGCCATCCGCCGGGTCGGGTCGGTGGAGGTGAACAGCACCACGGTGCGGCCCTCGGCGATCAGGGCGCGGGCGCAGGCGCCGAGCTGCCGCTCGACCTCGGCCACGTCGCAGCCCGGCCGCAGCACGTCGTTCAGGCCACCCGCCAGGGTCACCAGGTCGGCGCCGGTGGCCGCGGCCAGGTCGACCTGCTCGGCCCGGATCTGGCCGATCAGCTTCCCGCGGACGGCCAGGTTCGCGTACCGGAAGCCCTCCGCGCCGGCCTCGGCGGCCAGTGCCGCCGCGACCCGGTCCGCCCAGCCGCGGAAGTGCCCGTCGGCCAGGACCTCGTCGCACATCCCCTCCGTGAACGAGTCGCCCACCGCCACCATCGCCCGGTACTGCCGCACACCGCCTCCTGGGTCGTTCCCGATCGACCCACCACCCTACCGAGGCGTAACCCGGGCGCTCGGGCGCCTATCGGGCGGGACCGGCCGGTGCCGGTCGACAGCGAGGACCCCGCCCTCCCCGGGGCGGGGCGGGCGGGGTCGGCGGAGCCGGGCTCAGGGGGTGGTGAGGGCGACGGCGGCCTCCGGGGTGTGGAGCTGGAAGGTGAGGGACTCCTGGAGGTAGAGGTGGACGGTGGTGTCGTCGTGGGAGAGGTAGCCGATCGAGAGGTCCTCGCCGAGGTGGAGCTCGAAGTCGCCGCCGCGGGCGGAGAGGAGGACGGCGCCCTCGACGGCGGGGGCCCAGATGATCTCGCCGTCGAGGAGGCGGGCGAGGTGGTTGTGGACGGGGTAGCCGTGGTCGGAGGTCTCGTTGACGGCGGTGAAGGTGTCGGCGCCGAGGAGGAGGGAGTAGGGGCCGCCGACCCCGGCGAGGCGCAGGGCGGTGAGGGCGCGGCTGACGGCGTTGGGGTAGTCGCGGACGTCGGTGGGCAGGTCGACGGGGTGGTTGGAGGAGCCGTCGCGGATGCCGGTGATGCCCGCGGCCGGGTAGCCGTCGAAGAGGGTGCGGTCCTCGGCGAGGGCGATGGTGCGGGCCGCGTCCTTGACCGGGTCCCAGTCGGAGTCCTTGGAGCCGCGCTCGACGTCGTCGACGGCGGCCCGGGTGACGGTGAAGGGGACCCGGAGCTCGACCACCCGGAGCGACTCCCGGGCGCGGGCCCGGACGCCGTTGCCGGGGGCGGCGATGTCGGCGAGGTGGCCGGTGCCGACGGCGGCGAGCTCGGGCCCGTCCGGGCCGGAGAGGTCGACCACCCGGCGTCCGGCGACGTGCAGTCGGAAGGTGCGCCGGGCCTCCTCCTCGATCTCGGCCCAGGCGGCGGCGGAGACGGGCGCCAGGTCGCGGTGCAGGTTGTTCACGGTGCGGAGCTCCTTTTCAGGCTGCCGATGCGGAGGCTGCCGTCCCGGACCGGCGAGGCGGGCACGGCTTCGGCGGCCGGGGCGGGCGCGCCGGGGGCGGGGGGCGGGTCGTTCAGGAAGTCCGCGCTGGGGACGTGGAAGAAGGTGCCGGTGACGGGGGTGGAGAAGTCCAGCAGCCGGTCGTGGGCGGCGGGGCCGCGGCCGAGGAACATGTTGCGGAGCATCTCCTCGGTGACCCCCGGGTCGCGGGCGTAGCCGATGAAGTAGGTGCCGCACTCGCCGCCCTCGGCGAAGGACCCGAACGGCATGTTGAGCCGCCAGATGTCGCGGTCCTCGCCGTCGGGGCCGGTGACGGTGTTCAGCGCGACGTGCGAGTCGGCGGGCTGGGCGGCCTCGTCGAGTTCGACGTTGTCGAGCTTGGTGCGGCCGATCACGCGTTCCTGCTGCTCGGTGCCGATCGCGCGCCAACCGGCCATGTCGTGCAGGTACTTCTGCACGATGACGTAGCTGCCGCCCGCGAAGGCCGGGTCCTCGTCGCCGATCAGGACGGCGTCGGCGGCGTCCCGCCCGGTGGGGTTCTCGGTGCCGTCGACGAAGCCGATCAGGTCGCGGCAGTCGAAGTACCGGAAGCCGTGGGTCTCGTCCAGCACGGTGACCCGGTCGCCCAGCCGGCGGCTGACCAGGGAGGCCAACTCGAAGCACAGGTCCATGCGTTCGGCCCGGACGTGCAGCAGCAGGTCGCCGGGGGTGGCGGGGGCCAGGTGCCGGGGCCCGGCGAGTTCGACGAAGGGGTGCAGCCGGGCCGGGCGGGGTCCGGCGAACAGGCGGTCCCAGGCGTCGGAGCCGATGCCGAGCACCAGGCTGACCTCCTGCCGCGGCGCCCGGCTGCCGACGCTGCGGGCCAGCCCGCCGAGGTCGGGCAGCAGGTCGCGGACGGTCTGCTCGCCGCCGTCCTCGATCGCGAGCACCAGGAACACGGCGGCCCCGGTCAGCGTGGCGAGGACCGGTTGGGGCTGCGGCATGGCGGATGCTCCCGGGAAGCTGCCGGACGTTCGGACGCCCGCCGACCATACCCGGCAAAAAGGACGCGGCCGTGCGATGGCACCCGAATCGGGCGTGTCCGGCGGCTCGGTGGACTCAGGGGCGGTCGGCCCGCCTGGCCCGCCGGAGTTCGGCGAGCTCCTCGGTCATCCGGGTGAGGAAGCGGACCACGGTGGCGACCTGCTCCGGGGCGAACTCGGCGCGGACCCGGTCGGTGCACTCGGCGACGGGGGCGAACCACTCGCCCGCGATCCGGGCCGCGGCCGGGTGGTAGTGCACGTGCACCTGCCGCCGGTCGGCCTCGTCCCGGGTGCGGTGGACGTGCCCGGCGCGCTCCAGGCGGTCCAGGACGGCGGTCACCGCACCGGAGGTCAGGCCGAGTTCGGCCCGCAGCCCGCCGGGCGTGATGCCGGGCGGGTCGGCCGCCCGCAGCACCGCGAGCAGCGCCTGGACGTCGGTGGCGTGCAGCCCGGAGTCGGCCGCGAAGTCGTGCCCGAGCAGGTTCATCTCGGACGCCAGCCCCTGCAGCAGCCGCCCGAACTCCCGCTGTGCCACCGGCCTCTGCTCCACCGGCCCCTCCTCCGCCACGCCCGTCCGCCTGCCCGCCCGGTCACCCGCCGGGCCGGACACGACCTTAGCGGGCGCACCCGGCGGCTCCCGCCGGGCGGACGACCGGAGCCGTCAGGCCCGCCCCGACGCCCGCGCCAGCAGGTCGAGGGCGCCCGGCAGGTCGCGGGGGGCGAGGGAGCCGGGCGGGCGGGCGGCGCGGTGCCAGCCGGGGCCCGCGGTGAGCAGGGCGGGGCGGAGGCGGGCGCCGCGCGGGCCCCAGGCGGTGGCGGCGACGGTGCGGGCGGGGGCCGGGTCGGCGGTGGCGCGGGTCTGCGACCAGAGCAGGACGGCGGACGGGCCGGTGCGGCGGACGGCCTCGGCCAGGGCCCCGGCGGGCAGCGCGGCGCCGAAGACCCGGAACGGCAGGCCGCGTTCGGCGAGCGCGGCGGCCACCGCCTCCAGCGGCAGGGTGTGCTGCTCGCCGGGCATCGCGGCCAGCAGCACCGGCGGCCCGGCCGCGCCCGCCGGGGGCTCGGCGATCCGGCGCAGCGCGCTGGAGACGTGCCAGGACAGCAGGTGCTCGACCTCGACGTACCGCTCCCCGCCGCCCGCGGCCCAGCGGCGTCCGGCGGCGCGCAGCGCGGGCGTCATCACCTCCGTCCAGGCGGCGACGGCGCCCAGTCGTTCGACGCTCGCGTGCAGCAGCCGGGCCACCTCGGGCCCGTCCAGCCGCCGCGCGGCCCGGGCCAGGCCGCGCACCTCGGACGGCGCCGCCCCCGGCGGGGCCTCGGCGACCGGCGGCGGGACGGCCCTCCCGGCCACCGCAGCCCTCCCGGCCGATCCGGTCGGCCCGGTCGGACCGGCCAGCCCCGGCGCGAGCCGGGCCGCCTCCGCGGGCGCCACCCCGCGGGCGGTGAGGCGGCACATCGCCTCCAGCACGGCCACGTCCCGCGCCGTCCAGCGCCGGTGCCGCCCCGCCGCCCGCTCGGCCGGTCCGATGCCGTAACGGCGTTCCCATGAACGGACGGTGGCCGGTGACACCCCGAGCAGCCGGGCCACCGACCCGGTGCTCGCTCCGGCCTCGGGCGACAGCTCTGACATGGCGTCAGCCTAGGGCCGCCGCGCCCGGAACCAGGTCGACGTCTTCGAGCGTGCCGTGGACGAGGACGGCGGCCGGGGTGCCGTCGGCGGCGCGGCCGAGCCAGCTGGTGATGCCGGAGCTGGGGAAGGCGAGCAGGTCCGCGGCGTGGGCGGGGCTGCTGGTGCGCTGGAAGGCGTGGTCGTGGAGGTGGTCGACGCCCCGGCCGTCGTTGGGGCGTCCGGCGATCGCGTCGAGGGTGAACTGCCGGAAGGGGTCGACGAGTTCGGGCCAGGCGGCGGCGTCGGCGAAGGCGCAGCGCTGGTGCTCGTCGTAGAAGTGCCGGCGGCCGTGGTCGTCCGTGCCGAGGTGGCCGCCAGGATCGGTGGCGCCGATCGGGAGGAAGGCGGCGGCCTCCCAGCGGGCCACCGGGGCGTCGGCGAGGCGGAGGCGGACGGCGGCGACCTGGCGGCGGTCCTGGACCTGGCCCATGAACAGCACCGGGGCCTCGTACCAGGCGGTCTCGACCGGGTGGGGGCCGGGCGGGACGCGTTCGGCGAGTTCGAAGGCGACGGGGAGCGGCAGGTCGGAGTCGCCGTCCGGCGTCCAGGGGCAGGCGACGGCCAGGCGGCCGCTCGGGATCCGGACGGTGGTGACCTCCTCCACCTCCAGCACCCGGGCCGGGAGGGCGGGGTCGTGCCCGTAGGCGTGCGCGGCGCCGAGCAGCGCGCCGGGGGTGAAGAGCGCCTCCAGGAGCCACTGTTCGTGCGGGTCGGGGGCGTGGTGCGTGCCGTTCATGCGGCGAACCGTAGCCGACGGGGCGGACGGCGCTCCCCCAATCTCTCAATGATTGAGATATTCTTCGGGCCATGCCGACCCACGTCCCGACGCCCGCGCGGCGTCTGCGCTTCCTGCTCCCGCTCGTGCTGCTGCTGGTCTGGTTGGTGCTCGGGGGTGCGCTCGGGCCGTTCGCGGGGCGGCTGGGCGAGGTGTCGACCAACGACGGGGCGGCGTTCCTGCCGCGCAGTGCCGAGTCGACCCGGGTCGCGCGGCTGGAGAAGGACTTCCGCACCGAGTCGACGCTGCCGGTGGTACTGGTCTGGGAGGCCCGCTCCGGGCAGGTGGACGAGGCGCTGCGGGCCGACGCCGGGAAGGCGCTGGCCGCGGCCGCGCAGGTGCCGGGCGCGGTCGGACGACCCTCGCCGCTGCTGCCGTCCGAGGACGGGAAGGCGCTGGAGGCGGTGGTGCAGCTCCGCGCCGACCTGGGGCCGGACACCAAGGAGGCGGTCGCGGCGATCCGCGACCTGGCCGGGCGGGTGCCGGGCGCCACCGCCGGAGTGGCCGGTCCGGCGGCGGTGCTGGCCGACCTGTCGGGGGCGTTCGCGGGCATCGACGGGCTGCTGCTCGGGGTCGCGCTCGGCGTGGTGCTGCTGATCCTGCTGCTGGTGTACCGGGCGGTGCTGCTGCCGCTGCTGGTGATCCTCGGCGCGGTGTTCGCCCTCGCGGCGGCCTGCGCGGTCGTGTACGCGCTGGCGCAGCACGGCGTGGTCCGGGTGGACGGGCAGGTGCAGGGGCTGCTGTCGATCCTGGTGATCGGCGCGGCCACCGACTACGGGCTGCTGCTGTCCGCCCGCTTCCGCGAGGAGCTCGCCGCCGGGCACGACCGGTACGCCGCGGCCCGCACCGCGCTGCGCCGCTCGGCGGAGCCGATCGCCGCCTCGGGTCTGACGGTGGGCCTGGGCCTGCTCGTCCTGCTGCTCTCCGACCTGACGAACAACCGGGCGCTGGGCCCGGTCGGCGCGATCGGCATCGCCTGCGCGGTGCTGTCCGCGCTGACCTTCCTCCCGGCGGCGCTGGCGCTGTGCGGCCGGGCCGCGTTCTGGCCCGCCCGGCCGCGCACCGACGGGAAGGGCGGCTCGCACCGGGTCTGGCAGCGGGTCGCCGAGCTGGTGGGCCGCCGCCCCCGGGCCCTGTGGGTGGGGTCGGTCGCGGTGCTGGCGGCGCTCGCGGCCTGCTCCCCGCTGCTGGACGCCCGCGGCGTACCGCAGTCCGAGCTGTTCACCACCGCCCAGCCCTCGGTCGCCGCACAACGCCTGCTGTCCGCGCACTTCCCCGGCGGCTCGGGCAACCCGGCGGTGATCGTGGCCCGCGCCGACCGCGCGGAGGCGGTGGTGGCAGCGGCCGCCCCGGTGCCCGGCGTCGCCGCGGTCCGCCCGTACACCGGCGGCGCGCCCACCGACCCGCCGGTGGTCGCCGACGGCCTGGTCCGGCTGGACGCGACGCTGGCCGACCCGGCCGACAGCGACGCGGCGCTCGCCACCGTCGCCCGGCTGCGCACCGCCGTGCACGCCGTGGACGGGGCCGACGCGCTGGTCGGCGGCTACTCGGCGCAGCAGGCCGACACCCGGACCACCGCCCGGCACGACCGGACGCTGATCATGCCGGTGGTGCTGCTGTGCATCCTGGTGGTGCTGGTGCTGCTGCTGCGCTCGGTGCTGGCGCCGGTGCTGCTGGCGGCGACGGTGGCGCTCTCCTACCTGGCCACGCTGGGCGTCTCGGCGCTGGTGTTCCCGCACGTGTTCGGGTTCTCGGCGACCGACCCGTCCGTGCCGCTGTACGGGTTCGTGTTCCTGGTCGCGCTGGGCGTGGACTACAACATCTTCCTGATGACCCGCGTCCGCGAGGAGACCGCGGCGCTCGGCACCCGGGCGGGCGTGCTGCGCGGCCTGACCGCGACCGGCGGGGTGATCACCTCGGCGGGCGTGGTGCTGGCCGCGACCTTCGCGGCGCTGGGCGTCATCCCGCTGGCCTTCCTCGCGCAGATCGCCTTCATCGTGGCCTTCGGCGTGCTGCTGGACACCCTGCTGGTGCGCTCGCTGCTCGTCCCGGCCCTGGTGCACGACCTGGGCGGGCGGGTCTGGTGGCCCGCCCGCGCGGCGGACTGACGCGCCGCCGGACCGTTTCCGTCTCCGGGCCGCGTCTCAGCCGGCGGCCGCGGCCAGCCCGGCCGCCAGGACGAACGCGGCGGCCAGGCTCCCGTACACGGTGAGGTGGTAGCGGCGGCTGCGGCCGGTGAAGCGCAGCCAGCTGCGGCCGGGTTCGGCGCCCAGCGGGCCGGCCAGCGCGCCGAAGACGGTGCTGGAGACCAGCAGCATCACCAGGTAGAGCACCCCCGTCCAGTCGGTCGGCTCGCGGTCGAGGCTCTCTCCCAGGAGGTCCCCGACCGCGAACGCCGCCGTCATGACCGGCAGGCAGGCCGCCAGGGCGACCAGGGTGGCGGGACGCCGGTGGCCGCGGCGCTCGCGCCACAGCGGGGCGACGAAGCTCGACGCGGGCATCAGCAGCGGCCCGAGCAGGTACGCCGGGAACGCGCCGTCGCCGATCAGCGCCGACAGCGCCCAGGCCGCCAGCGCGATGCCCGTACCGATGGCCGCCCCGGCCGCCCCGGCCCGGAAGCCGTCCCGGGCGCCCGCCAGATCCGTCTCGTTCACGCCCGGAAACCTACCCCTGGGACCGGGCCGCCGATCCACGGGCCCGTCCGCTCCTGCGCGTTGAGGACGGCGATGCCCGCCTCGCCCCTCTCGAAGGCGGCGAACAGCTCCTCGAGCGAGGCCGCCGGGCCGGCGTGGTCGATCAGCAGGACGGGCTGCCGCCGCCCGTACCGCTCCTGCGGGACGAAGTCGGTGGCCAGCTCGCGGCGCGGCAGGATCACCCACTCGACCTCGGTCGGGGCGTCGGCGAACTCGGCCGGCAGGTCCGGGTGTTCGGCGAAGTCCCGGTCGACGGGGATGCGCGGGGCGACCAGCGAGACGGCGAGTCGGTCGCCGGTGCGGGCGAGCTCGTGGGGTCGACGGCGGGCAGCACGCCGACGTCCTCGGAGTCGAAGGCGGGACGGCGGTGATCCAGGTTCCCGGGGAGGTGGTCATGGCGACCGGCCGAGCGCGACTCCCGGACGGTGCTCAGGAGTCGGCGGTGGTGTACCAGTGCTCGCGGACGGCGTCGGTGGGGCGCGGCTCGCCGAGGTCGGGGCCGCCCCAGCGGGCCAGGGCGTCGAGGACGGGGCGCAGTTCGGCGCCGCGGGGGGTGAGTTCGTAGACGGTGGCGTTGGCGGGGCGTTCCAGGCGGCGGCGTTCGACCAAGCCCTCGCCCTCCAACTGCTTGAGGCGGGTGGCGAGGATGTCGGTGGAGACGCCGGGCAGGTCGGCGTGCAGGTCGGTGTAGCGGCGCGGTCCGCCGAGGAGTTCGCGGACGATCAGGAGGCTCCAGCGCTCCCCCACCGCGTCCAGGGCGCGGGCGACGGCGCAGTACTGGTCGTAGCTTCGGCGTGGCATGCCGTCAGCATAGCCAATAGGTTGGACTTTCCAAGTCATCACTTGGTAGAACGAAGCAAGCCGGCCGCAGGGGCTCGGTGAGGGTCGGGAGGCCGCTGATGGAGTTTCGCCAGTCCAGCAAGCTGAAGGACGTGTGCTACGAGATCCGTGGCCCGGTCGTCGACACCGCCACCGCCCTGGAGGAGGCCGGGCACAGCGTGCTGCGGCTGAACACCGGCAACCCCGCCCCGTTCGGTTTCGAGGCCCCGGAGGAGATCCTCCAGGACATCATCCGCAACCTGCCCAACGCGCACGGCTACTCCGACTCGCGCGGCATCCTCCCCGCCCGCCGCGCCGTCGTGCAGTACTACCAGCAGCGCGGCGTCGCGGGCGTCGGCGTCGACGACGTCTACCTGGGCAACGGCGTCTCCGAACTGATCCAGATGGCCGTCCAGGCGCTGGTGGACGACGGAGACGAGGTGCTCGTCCCGATGCCGGACTACCCGCTGTGGACGGCCGTGGTGCGGTTCGCGGGCGGCAAGGCGGTGCACTACCTGTGCGACGAGGAGTCCGACTGGTACCCGGACCTGGACGACATCGCCGCCAAGATCACCCACCGCACCAAGGCGATCGTGGTGATCAACCCGAACAACCCGACCGGCGCGGTCTACCCGAAGGAGCTGCTGGAGGGCATCCTCGACCTGGCCCGCCGCCACCACCTGCTGGTCTTCGCCGACGAGATCTACGACAAGATCCTCTACGACGGCACCGAGCACCACTGCCTGGCCGCGCTCTCCGACGACGTGCTCACCCTCACCTTCAACGGCCTGTCCAAGGCGTACCGGGTGGCCGGCTTCCGCAGCGGCTGGCTCACGGTCTCCGGCCCCAAGGAGCACGCCGGGGACTACCTGGAGGGCCTGACCATGCTGGCCTCGATGCGGCTGTGCCCCAACGTGCCCGCCCAGTACGCGGTGCAGGCCGCGCTCGGCGGCCGGCAGTCCATCAACGACCTGGTGCTGCCCAACGGCCGGCTCACCGAACAGCGCGACGTCACCTGGCGCGCCCTGAACGAGATCCCCGGCGTCTCCTGCGTCAAGCCGCGCGGCGCGCTGTACGCCTTCGCCAGGCTCGACCCGGCCGTGCACCGGATCGTCGACGACGAGCGCTTCGTGCTGGACCTGCTGCTCCGCGAGAAGATCCACATCGTCCAGGGCACCGGCTTCAACTGGCCCCGCCCCGACCACTTCCGCTTCGTCACCCTGCCGCGCGCCGACGAACTGGAGACGGCGATCAACCGGATCGGCCGCTTCCTGGCCACCTACCGGCAGTAGCGCCGGCGGCGGTTCAGCGCCCGCCCGGGAAGGACAGGGACGAGGGCAGGGGCAGGGACGAGGGCAGGGGCAGGGGCAGGGACGGCCAGGACGAGGTGCCCGGCCCGGACTCGCCCCCCGTCGGGCTCTCGTGCTCGGTGCCCCACACCCCCAGGGCCACCAGGCCGCACAGGCCCAGCACCGACCACCCCAACTGGACCTTCTCCCACCTGAACTGCCGCGCCACTCGCTCCCCCGCCACGGTCTCCTCCTCGGAACCGGGCGAACCTAGCACGCGCCCCCGGCCCCGTGCCCGCAATAAACCACCGCCCCGGCAGGGGAGTTGCCGGCACCGGCGCAGCTCCCCCCGCGGCGCCGGTTCAGCGGCCGCCCGAGAACGGCCGGAACCCGGTCGGCGACGGGGACGGCCGGGGCGTGCGGGTCGGCTGCCCCGGCTTGGCCGGCGCGGGCAGCAGATCGCCGTCCGCGAGACCGCCGTCCTCCCGCCACAGGGACACCTCGAGGGAGCCGCCGCTGCCGTCCGCGTTCCGGGCCACCACGAGGTGGTACGCCGTGCCGGGGTCGCGGGTGGGCGCGGGGGCCCCGACCGAACCCGAACCCGAACCCGAGCCGCCGCCACCGAGGTCGAGGGTCACCCAGTGCAGTTGCTCCGCGTAGGCGACCGCGGGCCGCCCGGCCACCGGCGCCACCTCGCGGGCACTCACCCGGGCGCCGTCCAGCAGCAGGTCGTACGGGACGGTGCGCCTCTCGGACACCGCGTGCCCGCCCGGGGCGCCGACCGGTTCCGCCAGGTCGGGGCGGTGCCGCGCGGCGCACATCGCCGGACAGCCGGACGGGGCGGCTGCGTCGAGCGGGGGTGCTGCGCGGCAGTCGGATTGCCGATCGATAACGAAACCGCCACCCGGCCTCCACCGGTCGCACACACTCGGAAGGATGGCGGACCGTCCAGAGCCGTTCCCCCGAGATGAGCCGTCTTGTCCCTCTCCCTCCGCCTGCGCCGGGCCTCCGCCGCCGGTGCGCTGCTCGCCGCCGCCCTGTTCGCCACCGCCTGCGAACCGACCGACGCGACGGCGCCGCCCACCCCCGCCGCCACGCACAGCAGCAGCGCGCCCGCGCCGAGCCCGAGCCCGACTCCCACACCCAGCCCCACGCCCAGCCCGACGCCGCCCCCCAGCCCGACGCCGACGCCCGAACCGACCGTCGCGCCGACCACCGAGGCACCGAAGGCCGCCACCACCAAGCCCGCGGCCACCCCCACCACCGCCCGCACCACCAGCAAGCCGCCCGCCCAGCCGACCCCGGCCCCGACCCGCACCCAGCAGGCCGCGGGCTGCCACCCGCTGTCCAACGCGGGCAACTGCTACCAGGCGGGCCAGTTCTGCCGCACCTCCGACCACGGCGTCTCCGGCACCGACGCCTCCGGCCGGGTCATCGTCTGCATGGACAAGAACGGCTGGCGCTGGGTCGCGTCCTGACGCCGCCTACCGGCGCGGCCCGTACATGATCACGCCGACGCCGACCAGGCAGACCAGCGCCCCCACCACGTCCCACCGGGTGGGCCGGAAGCCGTCCAGCAGCACGCCCCACAGCAGCGACCCGGCCACGAACACCCCGCCGTACGCGGCCAGCACCCGCCCGAAGTTCGCGTCCGGCTGCCACGCCGCGGTGAACCCGTACAGT
Organism: Kitasatospora sp. NPDC001540; assembly: GCF_042894345.1. Lineage (NCBI taxonomy): Bacteria > Bacillati > Actinomycetota > Actinomycetes > Kitasatosporales > Streptomycetaceae > Kitasatospora > Kitasatospora sp. NPDC001540. The sequence goes on along the minus strand of NZ_JBIAVO010000001.1, from coordinate 586,586 downwards.
CCCAGCGCCACCACCCCGAGCCCGGCCAGCCACCACGGCCGGGACTCGCGGACGGACTGCCAGACCAGCCAGCAGCCGCCGATCTCCAGGACGGCGGCCAGCGCGAACAGCAGGATCGAACGGACGGTGCTCACCGCCCCACCCTAGACGGCACCCCGCCCCGGGGGGGGGGGGGGCGGGGGCGGGGGGGGGGGGGGGGGGGCGGGGGGGGGGGGGGGGGGGGGGGGGGGCGGCGGGGGCCCGCCGGGCCCCCC